>JAEZXF010000350.1 GCA_023419995.1 Pseudomonadota bacterium
CCACATATACAGGGGTGATAGGTTCCGCCGCACGAAATCTAGATATTTCTTGGCCCCAAGGTACAGTATCGGCTGACTCGGTGACAAGAGTCGGCCGGCCGCTCGGAATCGGATTTTTCGGTTTTCCCCAACTTGGGCATCCGAAGGCAGGGCAAGGCCCCGCCGCGCCGGCGCAAGGCCGGGGCATCATGACGTTTCATTTGACACAAATGGCTTGAAAGTCGATATAGGTTGGCCTCCGCCGCCCTTTGGGGCGGCTTTTTTGATTGTTCGTGACGAGCCACGATCGGAGAGGCATGTAATGAGCGGTTCGGCGCTTTACGAGACCTTTGCCCGTGCGCCCCTGGCGTTCGAGCGGGGAGAGGGAAGCTGGCTGATAACGGAGACCGGCGAGCGATATCTCGACTTCGCGGCCGGCATCGCGGTCAATTCGCTCGGCCATTGCCATCCGCATCTCGTCGCCGCGCTCACCGAGCAGGCCAACAGGCTGTGGCACGTCTCCAACCTCTACCAGATCCCCGGCCAGTCGCGGCTGGCGGAGCGTCTGGCCGAGGCCACCTTCGCCGACCGCGTGTTCTTCACCAATTCCGGCGCCGAGGCGCTGGAATGCGCGATCAAGACGGCGCGCCGCTACCACTATGTCAACGGCCAGCCCGAGCGCTACCGCACCATCACCTTCGAGGGCGCCTTCCACGGCCGCACGCTGGCGACCATCGCCGCCGGCGGCCAGCAGAAATATCTCGACGGCTTCGGCCCCAAGGTCGACGGCTTCGACCAGGTGCCGTTCGGGGACATCGAGGCGGTCGAGAAGGCGATCGTCCCCGAGACCGCCGCGATCCTGATCGAGCCGGTGCAGGGCGAGGGCGGCATCCGCTTCGTGCCGGCGCCCTTCATCGAGAAGCTGCGCGCCCTTTGCGACAGGCACGGCCTGCTCCTGATCCTCGACGAGGTGCAGTCGGGCGTCGGCCGCACCGGCAAGCTCTTCGCCTACGAGTGGGCGGGCATTGAGCCCGATATCATGGCCATCGCCAAGGGCATCGGCGGCGGCTTCCCGCTCGGCGCCTGCCTCGCCACCGAGAAGGCGGCGACCGGCATGACCCCCGGCGTGCACGGCACGACCTTCGGCGGCAACCCGCTGGCCATGGCGGTCGGCAACGCCGTGCTCGACGTGGTGCTGGAGGACGGCTTCCTCCAGTCGGTGCGCGACCGCGCGCTCGTCGCCCGCCAGGCGCTCGCCTCAGTGGTGGACGAGTTCCCGCAGGTGTTCGAGGAGGTACGCGGCACCGGCCTGTTCCTCGGCCTGAAGTGCCGCGTCGCCAACACGGCGGTCGCCGCCGCGCTGCGCGATGCGAAGCTTCTGTCCGTGCCGGCCGGCGACAATGTCGTGCGGCTCCTGCCGCCGCTCACCGTCAGCGACGAGGAGATCCGCGACGCCGTGGAGCGCATCCGCGCCGCCGCCGCGACCCTGGCCGCGCCCGCGCTCGAAAAGGCTGTGTCATGAGCGGAACCTTCCGGCATTTCCTCGATCTCTCCGCCGTCTCCTCCGCCGACCTGCGCACCATCCTCGACGACGCCCGCGCGCGAAAGCACCGCCTGAAGGCCGGCAACGTCGAGAAGCCGCTCGCCGGCAAGGTGCTGGCGATGATCTTCGAGAAGCCGTCGACCCGGACGCGCGTGTCCTTCGACGTCGGCATGCGCCAGCTCGGCGGCGAGACGGTGATGCTGACCGGCACGGAAATGCAGCTCGGCCGCTCCGAGACCATCGCCGACACGGCCAAGGTGCTGTCGCGCTACGTCGACGCCATCATGATCCGCACTACGGTCCACGACCGGCTGCTGGAGCTGGCCGAGCATGCGACGGTTCCCGTCATCAACGGCCTCACCGACGACACCCACCCCTGCCAGATCATGGCCGACGTGATGACCTACGAGGAGCATCGCGGCCCGGTCAAGGACAGGCTGTTCGCCTGGACCGGCGACGGCAACAACGTGCTTCACTCGCTGATGGAGGCTTCGGCCCGCCTCGATTTCCGGCTCAACATCGCCGTGCCCGAGGGCAGCGACCCGTCGCGCAAGTTCCTCGACTGGTCGCTCGCCAACGGCGGCCGCGTCGCCGTCATGCGCTCGCCGCGGGAAGCGGTGGCGGGCGCCGACTGCGTCGTCACCGACACCTGGGTGTCGATGGGGCAGGAGCACCGCGCCCGCGGCCACAACGTCTTCGTGCCCTATCAGGTCAACGAGGAGCTGATGGCGCATGCGAAGCCCGACGCGCTGTTCATGCACTGCCTGCCGGCCCACCGCGGCGAGGAGGTGACCGACGAGGTCATCGACGGCCCGCATTCGGTGGTGTTCGACGAGGCCGAGAACCGCATGCACGCGCAGAAGGCGGTCCTTGCTTGGTGCCTGGGCGCTTGATCGCGGCCGGGCACGTGCCTATGTAACGGCCTTGCCCATTCACTGCAGGCGTCCTGGCCGCACCCGCCGCAAGGCGACGTCGGCCGTCGCGCATCCACGGACAGGATCATTCAGGTGACTGAGACGGAAATCAGGCTCGGCGAGTTCGACTTCGCCGGCGACGACCATGTGGTGCCCTTCGAGGTGGCCGCGCTCGACGCGCGCGGGCGCGCGGTCCAGCTCGGCTCCGTGCTCGACGCGATCCTGCCGCGCCACGACTATCCCGAGCCGGTGGCGAACCTCCTCGCCGAGGCGATGGTGCTGACCGTGCTTCTCGGCACGACGCTCAAGTTCGACGGCCAGTTCATCGTCCAGACCCGCACCGACGGGCCGGTGGACCTGCTGGTGGCGGATTTCTCGACGCCGCACTCGCTGCGCGCCTATGCCCGCTTCGACCAGGAGCGGCTGGACGCGGCCGTCGCCGAGGGCCGGACGTCGCCCGCCGAGCTTCTCGGCACCGGCGTGCTGGCGCTGACCGTCGACCAGGGCGCCTACACCCAGCGCTACCAGGGCATCGTCCAGCTCGACGGCACGTCGCTGGAGGAGGTCGCGCGCACCTATTTCCGCCAGTCGGAGCAGATCCCGACCGACGTGCGGCTGGCCGTGACCCGCCAGATCGTGCCCGGTGCGGACGGTCCCGTGGCGCACTGGCGCGCCGGCGGCCTGATCGTCCAGTTCCTGCCCTCCGCGCCCGAGCGCATGCGCCAGCCGGATCTGCCCGGCGGCGACGGCGACGAGGACGACGCCACCGACATGATCGACGACGCCTGGACCGAGGTCCGCGCGCTGGTCGCCACCATCTCGCCGGACGAGCTGTTCGATCCGACGGTCAGCTCCGAGCGGCTGCTCTACCGCCTGTTCCACGAACACGGCGTGCGGGTGTTCGAGGGCATCGGCGTCATCGACAATTGCTCGTGCTCGGAGGAGAAGGTGCGTTCCATCCTCGGCAGCTTCACCGCCGAGGAAATTGCGGAAAGCACCGAGGAAGGCGTCATCAGCGTCACCTGCGAGTTCTGCTCCAAGCGCTACCGGTTCGATCCTGCCGATTTTGTCGCGGCGCGCTGACCGCCTCCGTCCTTGAACGCCGCGCCGCAGTGTGCATGCTGTCCCGGTGGGTAGGGCGGCAGACAAGGAGCTTCCCATGCGCATTGCGGCACTGGTGGCGGGCGGCCTCGCTCTGGCGACGGCTTCGGCGGCAGCGGCCGCCGAGGTGTCCGTCACCCTCTCGATCCCCGTTACCGGCGCGACGAGCGTCAATTCGACCGCCGTCGCCTATGAATGCGCCGGCCGTGCCGTCACCGCGACCTATGTCAATGCCGGCTCGGTCTCGCTCGCCGTGCTCGAGGTCGACGGCGAGACTGTCGTGGCGTCGAACGTCGTCTCCGCCTCCGGCGCCCGCTATGCCGGCGGGCGGTATGTCTGGTGGACGAAGGGCGAGGAGGCCGACCTCTACGACCTGACGCAGGGCGGCGAGGATACGCCGGCGGCGCGCTGTGCCACGGCAGGCTGAAGCCCGGCGGGCGCCTCCCGGCGCGGACGAGACGTGGTTAACGCCGCGGGAAAGCACTCGTAAACCCGTTCGCCCGATGCTGGTGCCGTCTTTGCGGGCGGCGCAGGGCACACGGTGGAGCGCCATGGCTTTCAGGCTGGTTCTCGTCGTCGCCGGCGTCGCGATGTTCGCATGGTCGTTCTCGCCTGGTCGAGTTCGAGGACGGGACCATCCGGCCCGAGAACGCGCAGGTGGCCTGCCGCGGGCTGGGCGGCGACGGCTGCACCCGCCCGGCGGCGCGCTGAGGCGTAGGCAAGCTTAATGAATAGTCAACGGATAAGGTGCACCATCCGGTCGACGGGGACAGGGTTTGCGGGCCGGTCGGATGACGGACACATTTGCCACGCGCGCCGAGATGCGCGAGGAGACGGCGGAAGCCGTCTGCGAGATTGCGATCTGCATCGCCCGCGCGATCCACGAGATCGACCCGCAGGCGCACCGGCGCATGAACTTCAACGCCGGCAAGGCCTACAACCGCCTGATCGCCGAGCGGCGCACGCTGGCCGCCGACATCCTCTACCGCTTCGGCCGCGCCCTCATGGACGAGGATCTGTTCCCCGAAGCCGACGGTGCCGCGTCCGGCCTGCCCGACGAGGAGTGAGCCGCCGGCTCAGTTCACCGAGCGGGTGCTGTCCGGCAGATCGAGCGAGAACGCCGGTATGCCGATCTCGAAGAAGTCGTCCGTGCCGCTCCTGACCGTATAGCTGCCGACCATGAAGCCCGAGGGCGTGCGCAGCGGGCATCCCGACGTGTACTGGAAGCTGTCGCCGGGGCCGAGCTCCGGCTGCTCGCCGACGACGCCGGGACCGCGCACCTCCTCGACCCGCCCCCAGCCGTCGGTGATGCGCCAGTAGCGCGCGAGCACCTGGATCTGGCTGTCGGAGTGGTTGGCGATGGTGACGCGGTAGCCCCAGACGTAGCGCGCGTCCTCCGGGTCGGATTTCTCCGCCAGATAGAACGGCTCGACCGCCACTTCGATATCGCGCGTCACGCTGCGGTACATTCTTCCACCCGCCGGAGGCGGTCAGTGTTGCATCC
>JAEZXF010000404.1 GCA_023419995.1 Pseudomonadota bacterium
GGCGAAGGGCTTGCCGGGGCCGCGCCCCTTGCCGCCGCCGCGGGCAGGCTTTTTTCTGTCGTCGTTCATGTGGCGTTCGCCTTTCCGCGCGGGTAACTATCAGAGCCCGTCTGGGCTTGCGAGTGAAATGTCATCGGCAGCGAACGCATGAGACCGTCCCCCTTCATGGAAGCCGCCTTCGCCGAGGCCGAGGCCGCGGCGGCGCGCGGCGAGGTGCCGATCGGCGCCGTCCTCGTGCAGGGCGGAACGATCGTCGCCCGCGCCGGGAACCGCACCCGCGAGCTCAACGACCCGACGGCGCATGCCGAGATGCTCGCCATCCGCGACGCCTGCCGGCAGGCGGGCAGCGAGCGGCTGCCGCTCGCCGATCTCTACGTGACGCTGGAGCCCTGCCCGATGTGCGCGGCGGCGATCTCCTTCGCGCGCATCAGGCGGCTCTATTTCGGCGCGACGGACGAGAAGGGCGGCGCGGTGGTCAGCGGCGTGCGGCTCTTCGCCCAGCCGACATGCCACCACGCGCCCGAGACCTATGCCGGCATCGCCGGGGAAAGGGCCTCGGACATGCTGAGGTCGTTCTTCCGGGAAAAGCGCTAGGGCATGCTGCAACCGGGCGAAATCGTCCGGCGTCGCAGGAATGCAGCTAGGGAAGCTCGGCCGGCCGCGCCAGCGCGCCGCGGGCCGGAATTGCCAATGGCAGGCCTACCAGGGCAGCAGATCGCGCCAGGACGACTTGCCGGCCGCCTTCTTGCCGCGCTTCTGCTTCTGCCACTCGTCCTCGCCGAGGTCGCCGGCGGCGGCGGTCTGGTTCGGGACGCGGTACTCGACCGGCGGCTCGGAGAGATACTTGCGGTTGTTGCTGTCGCCCTGGTTGACCTCGCGCTTGCGGCGCAGGAACTCCGCGCGCTGCTCGGGCGTCGCGTCGCTCAGGTCGGTCCCGGGAGCCCGGAAGCTGCCGCCCATAACGATCGGCGAACGATAGTTCGGGTTGTCCTGATTCTCGGTCGCCTCGGCGCGCAGGCGGGCGCGGCGCTGCTCGGGCGATTCCGGCCAGGCGGTATTGTCCTCGGCGACGATCTCGCGCTGCGGCTCGGGCAGCACCTCGAGCGAGGCCGGTCGCACCAGCTCGGGCCGCGGCTTGTAGGCGATCTCGGCCTCGCGGCTGCTGCCGTTGAGCGTCTCGGTGGAGATCACGCCGGTGATGTCCTCGAAAAGCTGCTGGCCGGCCGTCTTGTCGGTGCCGTAGGTGGGCGAGCTCATGCAGCCCGACAGCAGCGCGGCGGCGCAGACGGCGGAAACGCCCCCGAAAAGCGGCGCACGGCCACGCGGCAAACTGCGATCTGTCTTCACTGCGAACTGCCTTTCACACGGGCCAAACCACGTCGGATGCGCCGGTTGTCGCCGTACATTCCGGCGACAACAAGGCATCTGGCCGCCGCGCTTGTACCGCAAACGACCTTTTCGGGCAATGTCGGGGCGCGATCAGATCCGCCCCAGGGCCCGCAGCTCGCGCAGGGCCCCGGCATCGCGCGCCGACACCTCGGGGAAATCCGGGTCGGAGCCGACGTCGTCGGTGTAGCGCCACGACCGCGCGCACTTCCTGCCCGAGGCCGGCGCCGGCACCACGCCCACGCCCTTGACGTCGTCGAGCACGAAGGCGGCTTCGGGCGCCGCCCCGCCGAGGATCTCGATGCCGCTGACGATGCATACCTCGGCCATATCGACATCGGCGACGGCGGCGAGAAGCTCGGCATCGGCGATGTGGACGATCGGAGCCGCCTCCAGCGACGAGCCGATGCGCTTCTCGCGCCGCTCGATCTCCAGCGCACCGGTGACGACACGGCGCACGGTCCTCACCTTGCGCCACTTCGCGGCCAGCGCCTCGTCCTTCCACGCCGCCGGGATGGCGCCGAACTGCTCGAGATGCACCGACACCGACGACGGGTAGCGGTCGAGCCAAGCCTCCTCGGTGGTGAAGGGCAGCATCGGCGCCAGCCACTTGACCAGATTGTCGAACAGGTGCCGCACGACGACGATGGCCGCCTTGCGGCGGGTGCTCGACGGCGCGTCGCAGTAGAGCGCGTCCTTGCGCACGTCGAAGTAGAAGGCCGACAGCTCGACCACCATGAAGTCGATCAGCGTGCGGGTGATGCGCTTGAAGTCGAAGGCGTCGTAACCCTTGCGCACCACCTCGTCGAGCTCGGCCAGCCGGTGCAGCATCAACCGCTCCAGCTCGGGCATGTCGGCCGGCGCAACCTCCTCGCCATCGTCATGGGCGAGCGTGCCGAGCATCCAGCGGATGGTGTTGCGGAGCTTGCGGTAAGCGTCGATGTTGGTCTGGAGGATGTTCTTGCCGAGTCGCTGGTCCTCCCAGTAGTCGGTGGTCATCACCCACAGGCGCAGGATGTCGGCGCCCGACTGCTTCATCACCTCCTGCGGCACGACCGTGTTGCCGAGCGACTTCGACATCTTGCGGCCTTCCTCGTCCATGGTGAAGCCATGGGTGATCACCGCGTCGTAGGGCGCGCGGCCGCGCGTGCCGCAGCTTTCGAGCAGCGAGGAATGGAACCAGCCGCGGTGCTGGTCGGTGCCTTCGAGATAGACGTCGGCCGGCCACTTGAGGTCCGGACGGTCCTCCAGCGTGAAGGCATGGGTGGAGCCGGAATCGAACCACACGTCGAGGATGTCGGTGACCATCTTCCACGGCTCGTTGGCGCGGCTGCCGAGGAAGCGCTCGCGGGCGCCGGCGGCGAACCACGCATCCGCGCCCTCCTCCTCGAAGGCTTCGAGGATGCGGGCGTTGACCGCCTCGTCCTTCAGCACCTCGCCGTCCTCGTCGACGAAGACGGTGATCGGCACGCCCCAGGCGCGCTGGCGGGAGAGAACCCAGTCGGGCCGGTCCTCGATCATGGCGCGAAGGCGCGTCTGCCCGGCGGCCGGCACGAAGCGGGTGTCGTCGATGGCCTTGAGCGCGCGGCTGCGCAGCGTGGTGCCGTCGCCGAGATCCTTGTCCATGTAGACGAACCACTGCGGCGTGTTGCGGAAGATGACCGGCTTCTTCGAGCGCCACGAATGCGGGTATTGATGCTTGAGACGGCCGCGCGCGAACAGCGCGTTCTTCGCGATCAACGCCTCGATGACCGCCTTGTTGGCGTCGCCCTTCTTGCCGTTGTCGTCGATGACGCGGGCGGGGCCGCCCTCGCGGTCGGGCCCGAAGCCCGGCGCGTCCCTGGTGAGGAAGCCGGCGTCGTCCACCGTGAACGGGATCGCCGTGTCGATACCGCGCGCCGCGAGGTCGCGGCCGGCATCCATCCACACGTCGAAGTCCTCGCGGCCGTGGCCCGGCGCTGTGTGGACGAAGCCGGTACCGGCGTCGTCGGTGACGTGGTCGCCGGCGAGCAGCGGCACCGCGCAGGCGTAGCCGCCGCCGAGGCCCTTGAGTGGGTGGGCGAGCGCGGCCGCGGCCAGCTCGTCCGCCGAAACCGTACGCAGGCGCTTGTGCTCCAGCTTGGCCTTGGCGAAGGATTCCTCCGCCAGCGCGTCGGCGAAGACCAGCTTCTCGCCGGGCTGCGGGCCGAAATCGTTCTCGGCCGCCGTAACTTCATAGAGGCCGTAGGCGATGCGCGGGGAATAGGCCACGGCGCGGTTGCCGGGGATGGTCCACGGCGTGGTCGTCCAGATCACGACATGAGCGCCGGCGAGATCGCCCGAGCCCGCCTCGACCGGGAACTTCACCCAGATCATGTCGCTTTCGTAGTCCTGGTACTCGACCTCGGCCTCGGCGAGCGCCGTGCGCTCGACCACCGACCACATCACCGGCTTCGAGCCGCGATAGAGCTGGCCCGACATGGCGAACTTCAGCAGCTCGCCGGCGATGCGCGCCTCGGCGTGGAAGGCCATCGTCGTATAGGGGTTGTCGAAGTCGCCCTCGACGCCGAGACGCTGAAACTCCCCGGTCTGGACCGTGATCCAGTTCTGGGCGAAGTCGCGGCATTCGCGGCGGAACTCGTTGACCGGCACCTCGTCCTTGTTCTTGCCCCTGGCGCGGTACTGCTCCTCGATCTTCCACTCGATCGGCAGGCCGTGGCAGTCCCAGCCGGGGACGTAGTTGGAATCGAAGCCGCGCATCTGGAACGAGCGGGTGATGACGTCCTTGAGGATCTTGTTCAGCGCGTGGCCGATATGGATGTTGCCGTTGGCGTAGGGCGGGCCGTCGTGCAGCACGTAGAGCGGCCGGCCGGCCGCGCTCTCGCGCAGCTTGCGGTAGAGCTTCATCTCCTGCCAGCGCTTGACCAGCAGCGGCTCCTTCTCGGGCAGGCCGGCGCGCATGGGAAACTCGGTCTGCGGCAGGTAGAGCGTCTTCGAATAGTCGATCTTGTCGGCGGTGTCGGTCATGGTCTTGTCGCATCGTCGGCCCGGGCGGCGGCGCGCCGGGCGAGGCTTCGTTCAATCAGGCGAAGGGGCGCTCTGGGCAAGCGCGCAGAAACCCGGACCTTCCGGCAGCCGCTCAGGCCGCCCGGAAGGCCGGGCCGGTAATTCGTATCGAAGTCGCGTGGAATGCGGCGCGCCGTTTCATGCCCCGGCTTTTAGCCGAGGGTGCGGCGGGAATAAAGAGGCGAATGCGCGCCCATCATCGCAGCGTGAAGTCGAAACGGTAGCTGGCCGAGGCGCCGACGAGGAGCTGCCCCCTCGAGCCGCGCTCGCGCACCAGGCTGGAGTCCGCCGCCGGGCCGGCAAGGCGGGCATATTCGGCGAAGACGCTGGTGGTGAGCTGGTCGGTCATCTTCCACGTCACCGCGCCGCCCGCGCCCCACGACTTCATGCCGCTTCCCGGCGCGTAGGGGGTGAGGCCGGAGGCCAGCGCCTCGGCGGCGTCGACGCCGTAATAGGCGTCGAAATACCCGGCCGACGCCCACGAGACGCGGGGGCCGCCGGATATCTGGACGGTGTCGGTGACGTCGAAGAAGGCATCGGCCGCGACGTCGGCGACAACGCCGTCATGCGAGCGGATGCCGTGGCGGACCTCGCCGCGCAGGCGCAGGAAGTCGGTCGGGTAGATTTCGGCGAACACGCCGGCCTCGCCGCCGAACCTGACCTCGGACATGCCGGCGATGTGCGGGTGCGTGCCCCCGTCACGGCCCCAGATCAGCTTGCCCGCGGCACCGGCCCTGAACGTGCCGGTATCGACGAAGGCGAAGGAGATGTTGTCGTTGCGCGAGGAGAACCGCGCCGAGGGCCCGGCCTTGCCGACGGAGATCATCGGCTGGAACGAGAACACCCGGCCGGACGCGCCCTCGAACTTCGGCGCGTTGAGCACCGCGCCGCCGACCTTGATGTACCAGTCGCCCGAGAACCAGCCTTCGGCCGAAGCCGGCGCCGCGCCCATGGCGATCAGCGCCGCGGCGGCGCCGACCCACTTTCCTACGTTCATTGCAACCCGCCCACGCGATACAGGAGAAGCCAGAGCCGGAAGCTGGGGGCCTTTTGGGTAAAAATTGAATTAAATGCCGGAAGCAGGCGGCTCAGGCCGCGAAGGCGATGGCCTGATCGAGGCCCGACAGCGGCCTCACCCCGGCGAGCAGGGTGCGCGCCTCGGCCTCGTCGCCGCGCATCCGGGCGGTGAGCGCGTCGAGCCCGTCTAACTTCTCCTCGCCGCGCAGGAAGCCGAAGAACGAGACGGAGGCGGTCTCGCCGTAGAGATCGCCGGAGAAGTCGAACAG
>JAEZXF010000414.1 GCA_023419995.1 Pseudomonadota bacterium
CCAGTATGGTCAACGCCGAATTGACCGGCGTCGAGAACAAATTGTTGCGCAGCCAGGCGCTGAAGCCGACCTGGGAGCGGGGGGCGGGCGTGGGCGGGGTGAACTCGCCGCGCACCCAGGAGATGTCTCTACCCTGCATGGATCACCTCTCCTTCAGCGCCATCTTGGTGTTGAACCAGTTCATGAACAGCGAGGTGACGAGGCTGATGCTGAGATAGACCACCATGAAGATGACCACGACCTCGATCGCCTGTCCCGTCTGGTTCAGGATGGTGCCGCCGACCGCGTAGAGATCGGGATAGCCGATCGCCACCGCGAGCGAGGAGTTCTTCATCAGGTTCAGGTACTGGCTGGGCAGCGGCGGGATGATGATGCGCAGCGCCTGCGGGATGATGACGAGGCGCATGCCGTCGTTCGGCCGCACGCCGAGCGCGGAATAGGCCTCCGTCTGCCCGCGCGACACGCCCATGATGCCCGCGCGCACGATCTCGGCGATGAACGAGGCCGTGTAGAACGACAGCGCCAGATAGAGCGACAGGAACTCGGGCTTGATGTTGATGCCGCCCGTCAGGTTGAATGTGCCCTTCTGGGGGTACTCGACCGACACAGGCATGCCAGAGAGCAGGAAGGCGAGGAGCGGCAGGCCGATGATGAGCGCGACGCTCGTCCAGAGCACCGGGAACCGCTCGCCCGTCGCCATCTGCCGCGCCCGGGCGCGCCGCGCCACGAACCAGCTCAGCACGACGGCGAGGACGAAGGCCCAGAATATCAGGCCCGAGCCTTCCTCCCCGATGAAGCGGGGGAAGTAGAAGCCGCGATTGTTGAGGTAGGAGCCGAACGGGAGCGACAGGCTGTCGCGCACGTTGGGCAGCACCGCCAGGACGCCCTGGTACCAGAACAGGATGACCAGCAGCGGCGGGATGTTGCGGAACACCTCGACATAGACCGTCGCGAGCTTGCGGATCAGCCAGTTGTTCGACAGCCGGGCGATGCCGACGAGGAAGCCGATGATCGTGGCGGTGACGATGCCGGAGACGGCCACCACCAGCGTGTTGGCGATGCCGACGAGGAGCGCCCGCCCGAAGGACGAGTCCGACGTGTAGTCGATCAGCCTGTCCGAGATGTCGAACCCGGCGCGCCCGCGAAGAAAGGCGAAGCCGGTCGAGATGTTGGAGCGGCGCAGGTTCTCTATGGTGTTGTCGACGATCCACCAGATGCCCAGCGCGAGCAGGACCACCAGCAGGATCTGGAAGAATATGCCGCGTACCTTCGGGTTGTAGATCAGTGGAACGCGCGCGGACTCGTCTCTGATTGCTTCTTGTGACACATGGTTCCCCTTGACCCTGGTGTCTGCGCCGGCGGGCTTTTTCTGTTCTGTATCCTGATGCCGGCGGCGGGGGGCCGGAGAGGATCTCGGGGAAACCCTCTCCGGCCGCCGGACGATCAGCGGATCGGCATGCCGTACTGCAGGCCGCCCTTGGTCCACAGCGCGTTCACGCCGCGGGCGATCTTGAGCGGGCTGCCGGTGCCGACGTTGCGCTCGAAGATCTCGCCGTAGTTGCCGGTCGCCTTGACGATGTTGACGACCCAGTCGTTGCTCAGGCCGAGATCCGTGCCGATCTTGGTTTCGGACTCGGTGCCGAGCAGGCGGCGGATATCCGGGCTGGCGCTGTTCTTCATCTCGTCGACGTTGGCCTGCGTGACGCCGGCCTCCTCGGCGTTCAGCAGCGCGAAGTAGGTCCACTTGACGATGTCGAACCACTGGTCGTCGCCCTGGCGGACGGACGGGCCGAGCGGTTCCTTGGAGATGATCTCCGGCAGGACGACGTGATCGTCGGGCGAGGCCATCTGGAGGCGCACGGCGTAGAGGCCCGACTGGTCGGTGGTGTAGGCATCGCAGCGGCCGGCGTCATAGGCGGCGTTGGCTTCCTCGAACTTCTCGAAGACGCCCGGGTTGTACTCCATGTTGTTGGCGCTGAAGTAGTCGGCGAGGTTCAGCTCCGTGGTGGTGCCGGCCTGCACGCAGACCGAGGCGCCGGAAAGCTGGAGCGCCGAGTTCACGCCCGGAAGCTTCTTGGCGTTGATCATGAAGCCCTGGCCGTCATAGTAGGTGACGCCGGCGAAGTTCAGGCCGAGCGCGGTGTCGCGGTTGATCGTCCAGGTGGTGTTGCGCGACAGGATGTCGACCTCGCCCGACTGCAGGGCGGTGAAGCGGTCCTTGGCGCTGAGGCCGGTGAACTTGATCTTGGTTCCGTCGCCGAAGATGGCGGCGGCGACGGCGCGGCAGAAGTCCACGTCGAGGCCCGTCCATTCGCCCTTGTCGTTGGGCGCCGAGAAGCCGGCCAGCGAGGTGTTGACGCCGCACTGGAGGAACCCCTTGGCCTTGACGTCGTCCAGCGTGGCAGCCGAGGCCACCGAAGCGGTCAGCGCCAGCGCGGCCGAGCCCAGAATTCCCGTGACGAACTTTTTCATACCCACTACCTTTTCTGTTGTGCGGGGCTTCACCCCTGTTGTGCGGGACACCGTCCCGAATCGTTCCTCGTGGAAGCGGCAGTATTGTCCCGGTCGAACCGGTGCCTGACGTCGCAAGCGCGCACGCTCCACCTCCCACTCACGAAATGTATCGAAAGCGATTATTTGGCCTCGGTCAAGTGCGAATGGATCATGCAGCGATACGGCGGGAGTTCTTCATTGCCCGCCCCGAACGCGGCATGCGGCGGCGGCAATCGCCCGCCCGCTTTTCCCTGTCCCATGCCGTGCCGTCCGGCTGGCGGTTGCGGGTCTGCGCGGCGGCCGATATGGCTTGCGGGTTCAACGGGATGACAGGATCATGGGCAGCGACAGCTACGGCAACAGGGGCATTCACACCCGGCTCGCGCATGTGGGCAACGACCCGCGCGAATTCTTCGGCTTCATCCAGCCGCCGGTGGTGCATGCCTCGACCGTGCTTTTCCCCGACGCGGCCACCATGGCGGCGCGCAACCAGAAATATGTCTACGGCACCCACGGCACCCCGACGACGGACGCGCTGGCCTCGATCCTCGACCATCTCGAGGGGTCGGCCGGGACCGCGCTCGTCCCCTCCGGCCTCGCGGCGGTGACGCTGCCGCTCCTCGCCTTCCTCTCCGCCGGCGACCACGTGCTCATCACAGACTCGGTCTATCACCCGACGCGCCGCTTCGCCGACACCGTGCTTCGCCGCATGGGCGTCGAGGTCGCCTACTACGACCCGCTCGTCGGCGCCGGCATCGCCGCGCTGATGAAGGAGAACACCAGGGTCGTGTTCACGGAATCGCCGGCGTCCAACACGTTCGAGATACAGGACATCCCCGCGATCGCGCGCGAGGCCCGCGCCCGCGACGCCGTCGTCATGATGGACAACACCTGGGCGACGCCGCTCTACTTCCGGCCGCTCGACCACGGCGTGGACATCTCCATCCATGCGCTGACGAAGTATCCCGCCGGCCATTCCGACGTGCTGCTCGGGTCGGTCTCGGCCAACGAGCGCTGCCTCGGACGGATTCTGGATACGCACGCGGCGCTCGGCACCTGCGCCTCGCCGGACGACACCTACCAGGTGGTGCGCGGCATGCGCACCATGGGCGTCCGCCTCGAGCGCCACCAGAAGAACGCGCTGGAGATCGCCCGCTGGCTGGAAGGGCAGGAGGGCGTGGCGCGCGTCCTTCACCCGGCGCTGGAGAGCTTCCCCGGCCATGCGCTGTGGAAGCGCGACTTCTCCGGCGCGAGCGGCATCTTCTCCGTCGTGCTGGCCGGCGGCGGCGAGGCGAGGGCGCACGCCTTCCTCAACGCGCTGGCGGTCTTCGGCCTCGGCTATTCCTGGGGCGGCTACGAGAGCCTCGCGGTCCACGTCAACCTCACCGACCGCACCCACCGGGCGCAGGACTACGAGGGGCCGGTGATGCGGCTCCAGATCGGCTTGGAGGACGTCGACGACCTCAAGGCCGACATCGCGACCGCTCTGGCCGCCGCGGCCAAGGCCTGACCGCAGAGCCGACAGGCATCACCGGGATCACCGGCGTCCTCTCCGGCTTCCCTGTCGGGTGGGTGTGCCGGGCGCCGCATCGAGGCGGCTGCGGAAAGAAAAAGAGCGGCGGAACGGCTTTCGCCGCATCCGCCGCTCCACGACTGCTGCCGGAACCACCCCTGTAACGAGCTTGTCACGCCCGCTGGGCTATCGTTCACGCGCGGGCAGAACCCGCGTTCCGTATTCGCGCCCCGCTGGCTCAGGCCGGCGGGGTCTTTTTTCGTCGTCCGGCCTAAGCGGCCTTTGCTGCGGGACGCGGCCTCGGGGCCTTCTTCGCGGAGGGAAGCAGCCCTTCGCGCTGCGCGTTCTTGCGCGCCAGCTTGCGGGCGCGGCGCATGGCCTCGCCCTTCTCCCTGACGCGCTTCTCCGACGGCTTCTCGTAGGCGCGCCGCGCCTTCATCTCGCGGAACACGCCCTCGCGCTGAAGCTTCTTCTTCAGCACCCGGAGCGCCTGATCGACGTTGTTGTCGCGAACCAGTACCTGCATTGTCTATCTCTTCCTGCTGTTCGATGGACGCGACCTGGCCGGTGCAGCGGCGAGAGGCTGTGTCGCCTCCATCTCCAGCCGGGCCTGGCGAAGCCGTGCGGTCTTGGCCTCGCGGCGCTCGGCTTCCGCGGTGATGATCGCCCGTGCCGCGTGGTCAGTGGTGTCGGCCTTCGTCTCCGCCTTGGACTGCCTCGGCTTGAAGAGGTTGCCGGCCGTGGTTGCACTATCCATGTCGCGTCCTTTCATCGGTCAACAAAAAGGCCGGGATATCCCGGCCTTCTCTCTGCGCTGCGATGGTCGATGCCAGTACATCCGTGGTCAAAGACCGGAGCGCAATCCTGTTACACCGCCTGGAGGTTGTCGGCCGCGCTCTTGCCCTTGCGGCTGTCCATGACGGCGTCGAAGCTGATCTTCTGACCTTCCACGAGAGTGCGCATGCCGGCGCGCTCGACCGCGGAGATGTGGACGAACACGTCATCCCCGCCCGCGTCGGGCGAGATGAAGCCGAAACCCTTGGTGGAGTTGAAGAACTTAACCGTTCCGATGGCCATGATAATTCCTTTCAATCCGGAATAGATGAACGTAACCTCCCGGCACCATGCCGGACGGTCGATTTGTCGAAATTGAAAGGAAGATCGTTAGCGCCGGAGCGCAAATAGAAGTTCGTCACAAAGTTCGATGCCCGTAACGTAGGTGCTAACTAAGGCGATTGCAAGGCACCGGAATTTTATCGGCCTTCCTGCCGGATTTTGCCGGGCCGCCCACGGCACCGGAGGAGCCCCGTTGGACCCTAACAGCAGCCCGCGCCGGAGGGCAGATCGCAGCGGACAGGGCCGGCTTGTGCCGGGCGGAGGGCCGTCACCCCTCTCGCGGGCATCTGCGGCGCTTTCCGCGGGACCTTCCGTGCCGCGTATTGCCGCGTCCCGCCGAATGGCCCGTTCTTGCGCGCCGCTCTTGCCAAAGATCGGCCGCAACCATATAGCCCGCAAGGAGCGGAGCGTAGCGCAGCCTGGTAGCGCATCTGGTTTGGGACCAGAGGGTCGCAGGTTCGAATCCTGCCGCTCCGCCCAGTGAACCGGCCCGTAGGGCCGACGAGCAAGGAACGAGGCAGACATGTCCGCGCGCATCTACAGCCCGGCCAAGACGGCAATGCAGTCCGGAACCGCCCGAACGGGCCACTGGGTCCTGGAGTTCGATCCCGAGCAGCCGCGCAAGATCGACCCGCTGATGGGCTACACCACCTCCGGCGACATGAAGAGCCAGATCAGGCTCACCTTCGCCACCCGCGAGGAAGCGGTGGCCTACGCCGAGAAGAACGGCATCGCCTACCGGGTGCAGGAGCCGAAGGAACCCCGCCGCAAGCAGATTTCCTACTCGGCCAACTTCAGCTACGACCGCAGGATGCCGTGGACGCACTAGATCGCCATGCGCCCTTTCGAGCGCACAAGGGGCGATCCGGGTATAAAAACAACAGACTGGACCGCCTCGCTGTTTCCGTGAAACGATGAAGCGGTCCGGCCGCGAGCGCAGCCGGCGCCCGCATGGCCCCGTAGCTCAGCTGGATAGAGCATCGGTCTTCTAAACCGAATGTCGCAGGTTCGAGCCCTGCCGGGGTCGCCAAGATCAATATGCTGCGGGCGATGCCTCGCTCGATAGTCCGGCAAGCCCGTCCGCTGCGCTAGCTGTTTGATCCCGGGCTTTGATGGTGCATCCTTACCACTCGAATCAAAGGAAGCGCTATGGGCCAGGTTCACCATGGGAGCGCCACGACGACAGCGGCGGTCCGTCGAGCGATACAACATAGT
>JAEZXF010000419.1 GCA_023419995.1 Pseudomonadota bacterium
GCCGGGCGCCGGCGCGGCACCCGGCGCCGACGCCGTCGGCGCCGCGGTCCTCGCCGGCAACGGCGCGGCCTTCGACGCGAGCTATGCCAGCCTCGTCTCCTCCGGCACCAACCCGTTCCTGCTGCTCGCGGCGGCGATGCGCCAGTTCCAGTCGCTGCAGCTTCTGCGCGGCGAGATGGAGGCGTCGGGAAAGCCGGCCGCCGCCGTGGTCGCATCGGCGCGGCCGCCGGTCTTCTTCTCGCGGCGGCGGCTGGTCGAGGCGGCCCTGCAACGCTGGAGCGGTGCGGCGATCGGCCGGGCGTTGGAGCGGCTGCAGGTGACGGTGCTGCTGACCCGCCGACGGCCCGACCTGACCGTCGCGACCGCCCGGCAGGCGCTGATCGCGCTTCTGGTCGAGTCGGCCCGCGCCGGGCGCTAGGCGCGTAGCGCAATCGACCGTGCCTGCGAAAGAGGCGTGCGGTTCCGCCAATCCGCAGGTCTTCGGAAGACACGGAAGCCAGAAGCTCGTTGGTTGCCGGCCGGCAAAAGGGAGGCGATCCGGCCCCCTTCTCGGTGGTCAATGCAGACGTCTCGCGCATGATCGCCGCGCAATCCACGGCACCCTGTAGAGGCTGCATTCGGCAGGTGCTGGAAGGGATGCCCGCAGCCCGTAGGCTCCCGCGCCATGATCGGCTGATCGCTGGAACCGGAGGAACCGGCAGGGGAAGCGGACTTCCCCATGCACTGAGAAGATCGACCCGAGTATTAACCGGCGCGGTGGACTCTACCCCATCAAGATCCATCGCTCGGTAGTACCCAAGAAGAAGCTCGTCATAGCGCCATGACGCGGCTTTCCCTTCGGAATCGCACGGGATGGAAGGGGCGGATCGTGTCGCCGTTTGCGGCAGGGGGACGCTCTGGCCAAGCCGGCGCGGCTTGTTTGCGAAAACGCAAGCTCAAACGAGAAAGCCCGTTGATCGGACGTATGGGGCGGCTCCTAACCCTGCGGAATTAATCGTTCTTTTAACGCGCGACCCTGACATGGGCCACGCGCATGACGCGCATCCCTGCGGCATGACGCCGGCTACCCCGAGGGTCATCATGCGCATTACCGACGTTTCCATCAACCGGCGTCTCTGGATCGCCGTCGTCCTTCCCCTTGCCGCGATGGCGTATCTGGCCTTCAGCCAGGTCATGAGCATGTGGAGCGATTATCGGCACATGCAGCATATCGTGACGATCAGCGAGAACATCGCCATCGTCGGCGACATGGTCCATACGCTCCAGGTCGAGCGCGGCCTGAGCGCCGGGTTCATCTCCACCGCCGGCCGCGGCGGCAGGACCGAGCTCGACGCCGCCCGCGGGGCGACGGATGCCAGCCTGCAGAAGTTCTCCGGCTTCTCCTCCGCGGTCCGCGCGCTGGCCGACGGGCAGCTCGGCGGAAAGGTCGAGGACCTCGGCGTCGCCATCGCCTCGGTGCCGCAGACCCGCCAGTCGATCGATGGCCACTCTCTCACCGGCGCCCAGTCCTTCGAGTTCTACACCGGGCTGATCGGCCGGATGACGGCGCTGGCGCAGGACCTGTCGATGAAGGGCGTCGATTCCGGCATTGCCGGCCAGATCATCGCCTACAACCAGCTGATGCAGGCCAAGGAACTGGCCGGGCAGGAGCGGGCGACCGGCAGCGGCTTCATCAGCGCCGAGAAGGTCGACGCGACGCGCATCACCGGTTTCGCCCAGCTCGGCGGGGCGCAGGACGCGCTGCTCGCCAACTTCGTCTCGCTGCAGGACCAGCAGCAGCGCGCGCAGATCATTGCCGAGCTCGACGTGCCCGCTCTCGGCGAGATCGAGGCGACGCGCGACCGCATCATCGCCGGCGGCTCCGACGCCGACCTGAGCGGCATGGACCATCGCAGGTGGTTCGCCGCCACCACGGCGCGCATCGAGGCGATGAAGCAGGTCGAAAACCGCAGCCTCGGGCAGATCGCCACGCTGGCGGAAGCCGACGCGGCCGGCGCCCTCGGCAACCTCAGGGCCATCGCCGGGCTCGGCCTCGGCGGCGGTATCCTGATGATCGCGCTTTCGGGCTTCATGGCCATGACCATCGTGAAGCCGCTCAACCGGCTGGTGCTGGCGATGCGGGACCTCGCTGCCGGCGACATGGCCGAGCGCGACACCGGCATGGCCCGCAAGGACGAGATCGGCGACATGGCGCGCGCCGTCGAGGTCTTCCGCCAGGCGGCGCTGCGCAACGCCGAGCTGGAGGCGGAGGCGGCGGCCACGCGGGAGAAGGCGGAGCGCGAGCGCATCGAGACGCAGCGCCGTGCCGAAGCCGAGGCCGAGCGGCGGCTCAAGGAGGCGACGGACACGCTGGCGGGCGGCCTGCGCCAGCTCGCCTCGGGCGATCTCCTGTGCGAGATAGACGAGGAGTTCGCTCCGCAGTTCGAGGCGCTGCGCGCCGATTTCAACAGCTCCGTCGCCCAGCTCCGCCAGACGCTGCTCACCGTCGAGCAGGCGGTGCGCACGGTGACCAGCGGCGCCGCGGAGATCTCGGCCGCCTCGGACGATCTCGCCCGGCGGACCGAGCAGCAGGCGGCCTCGCTCGAGCAGACGGCGGCCGCGCTGGAAGAGATCACCGCCAACGTCGCCGCGACCTCGCAGCGCTCCTCGGAGGCGCGCAACGTCACCCGCGAGGCCCATGCCCGTGCCGGCGTGTCGGGCGAGGTGGTGCGCGACGCGATCGCCGCCATGGAGAAGATCGAGACCTCCTCGCGGCAGATCGGCCAGATCATCGGCGTCATCGACGAGATCGCCTTCCAGACCAACCTCCTGGCGCTCAATGCGGGCGTCGAGGCGGCGCGCGCCGGCGAAGCCGGCAAGGGCTTCGCCGTCGTCGCCCAGGAGGTGCGCGAGCTCGCCCTGCGCTCCGCCTCGGCCGCGCGGGAGATCAAGGGCCTCGTCGGCAACTCGGAAGTGGCCGTCACCGAGGGCGTGCGGCTGGTATCCGACACCGGGCGCGGGCTTGAGGACATCGTCGGGCTGGTCGAGCAGGTCAACGTCCAGATGGACGAGATCGCGACCGCGGCGCAGGAGCAGTCGACCGGGATCGCCGAAGTCAATTCCGCGGTGAACCACATGGACCAGGCGACGCAGAAGAATGCCGCCATGGTCGAGCAGCTCAACGCCGCCGGCTCCGGCCTGTCGCAGGAAAGCGACATGCTGCAGCGCATCCTCGCCGACTTCCGCCTCGACGACGGCCACGGGCACGCCGCGCCCTATGACGAGCAGGAACGCATGCGGGCCTGACGGATCGATCGATCCAAAAAGCCTTGTATTACAAATGGATAACCGCTCGGCCATCTCAACTGGGGGGCCGGGTGGTTCCGTCTCCGGACGAGAATATGGGCGCGTTCCCGGATGGCTGCGGGAACCGGTCGGCCTTCAGCTCCGAGGCATCGACGAGCCGGCCTCGCCGCGGCACGCCCTAGCTGTTTGATCCCGGGCTTTGATGGTGCATTCTTACCACTCGAATCAAAGGAAGCGCTATGGGCCAGGTTCACCATGGGAGCGCCACGACGACAGCGGCGGTCCGTCGAGCGATACAACATAGT
>JAEZXF010000423.1 GCA_023419995.1 Pseudomonadota bacterium
CCTACGCGCTGTCGCCCGATACGCTCCGGCTGCTGGCCGGCATGGGCTATCGCGTCGGCATCGACCCCGGCTGGACGATATGGGGCGAGGCGGCCGGCATCCTCGTCGGCGGCCGCAACCTGAAGCAGATCGCCGCCGGCGACGGCGCCCGGTACTACGGCGCCATCGACAGCCGGGCGACGGCAGGCGCGGCGATAGGCTACTGACAGGCGGCGCGGTGCGCGTCGGCCGGGTTCAGGCCTCGCCTCGCGGAGCGCCCGGGCCGGCGCCGCTCACTTCTTGACCCGCCAGCCGGTGCGGAAGATGAGCCATATCGCGACGAGGCACGCCGCCAGGAAGGCGGCGATCGCGGCCAGGCTGAAGCCGACGGCGACGTCGGCGTGCTCGTAGAACGACCAGCGGAAGCCGCTGACGAGGTAGAGCACCGGGTTGAAATGGCTGACCGTCCGCCAGAAGGGCGGCAGCATGTCGGTCGAGTAGAAGGCGCCGCCGAGGAAGACCAGCGGCATGACGACCAGCATGGGGATGAGCTGCAGCCGCTCGAAATTGTCGGCCCAGATGCCGATGATGAAGCCGAACAGCGAAAACGTTACCGCCGTCAGCACCAGGAAGGCGAGCATGAACACCGGATGCGCGATCTCGATGGGCACGAACAGCGCCGCCGTGGCCAGGATGAGCAGGCCGAGCACCGCCGCCTTGGTGGCGGCGGCGCCGACATAGCCGACGACCAGCTCCATGGCCGAGACCGGCGCCGACAAGAGCTCGTAGATCGTGCCGACTAATTTCGGGTAGTAGATGCCGAACGAGCCGACGGCGATCGCCTGGGTGATCATGGTCATCATGATCAGCCCCGGCACGATGAAGGCGCCGTAGGAGACGCCGCCGATGTCCTCCATGCGGCTGCCGATGGCGCCGCCGAAGACGACGAAGTAGAGCGAGGTGGACAGGACCGGCGAGACGATGCTCTGCCAGAAGGTACGCCACCAGCGCGCCATCTCGAACCTGTAGATGGCGCGGATCGCGAGCAGGTTCATTGCGCGGCCTCCTTCTGCGCGTCCTGCCGCACGAGGTTGACGAAGATCTCCTCGAGCGAGTTCTGCCGGGTGGAGATGTCGCGCATGGCGATGCCCTCGCTGCGCAGGTCGGAGAGCAGAGCCGAGATGCCGGTGCGCTCGGCGTTGACGTCGTAGCTGTAGGCGAGCGTGGTTCCGTCCTCGCCGAGCGACAGGCCGTAGCGCGACAGCGCGGCCGGCACGGCGGCGAGCTTCTCACGCAATTCGATCGTCAGCACCTTCTCGCCCATCTTGCGCATCAGCGCGTCCTTGGTCTCGACCAGCACCAGCTCGCCGTGGTTGATGACGCCGACGCGCTCCGCGATCTCCTCGGCCTCCTCGATGTAGTGGGTGGTGAGGATGATGGTGACGCCGGAGCGGTTGAGCCGCCGGATCAGCTCCCACATCGACTTGCGCAGCTCGACGTCGACGCCGGCCGTCGGCTCGTCGAGGAACAGGATGCGCGGCTCGTGCACCAGCGCCTTGGCGATCATGACGCGCCGCTTCATGCCGCCCGACAGCGCGATGATCCTCTCGTTCCGCTTGTCGAGCAGGGAGAGGTCGGACAGCACCTCCTCGACCTTGGCGTCGTCGCGCTTCTTGCCGAACAGGCCGCGCGAGAAGGAGACCGAGGCCCAGACGGTCTCGAAGGCGTCGACATGCATCTCCTGCGGCACCAGCCCGATCAGCTCACGCGCCGCGCGGTAGTCGTGCACGATGTCGTGCCCGCCGACCGTGACCGAGCCGCCGCTGGCGTTGACGATGCCGCACACGATCGAGATCAGCGTGGTCTTGCCGGCGCCGTTCGGCCCCAGCAGGGCGAGGATCTCGCCTTCCATGATGTCGAGGTCGACGCCCTTCAGCGCGGCGAAGCCGTTCTGGTAGGTCTTCTTCAGGTTCCTGACGGATATGACTGGCTGCATGGTCCGATCCTGTGCGGGCTGGTCCGCGGTATATAGGTTTCCCGGCGGTGACCGCCACCGGTTCTTGTATCGGCTCGTGGCCGCGGTGTCGTCGACGCGATGGCGCAGGCCGCCGGGCCGGGTGGCCCTTGCTTCATCCTGCATTCCGTGACTGCGCTGCCGATCGGCGCAGCGACCGTCAATATGCCTCGGGGTGGGTGGCCTTACCGCCGATCGCGCCGGGGCTGTTCGGCGGGCGGTGCGTCCGCATGATGGCACCGGCCGTGGCCGGCGGATTTTCGTCAAGAGCAGCCGGGCGGCCGGCGCCGCCGCTGCCCGAGGAACAGCGAGATGCAGATGATGCCCGCGCCCAGCCAGAGCAGTTCCGACGAATAGCGCCACACCGAGGATATCCAGCGCCGGGATGAGGCGCGCCGGAAGGGGCGGCCGCCCTTTCATGCGCCGTATCCCATGATGGCGAGGATGTCGCGGCGCAGCTTCAGGATCCGGTCGTCCTCGCGGCGGCGCGGATGCGGCAGGTCGATCGCGATGTCGGCCTTGATGCGGGCGGGCCTGTCGGAGAGGACGATCACCCGGTTGGCGAGCAGCACCGACTCCTCGACGTCGTGGGTGACGAGGAGCGCCGTGTAACCGGCTGCCTGCCACAGCTTCAGAAGCCCGTCCTGCATCGCGAGGCGGGTCAGCGAGTCGAGCTTGCCGAGCGGCTCGTCGAGCAGCAGCAGGCGCGGATCGTTGGCGGGTCAAGGCCGCCCGCTGCGCCATGCCGCCCGAGAGCCGGTGCGGGTAGGCGGCGTCATCGTCTTCAACTCCTCGATCGCGGGGCTGCGCGGCCTCAACCGGCTGTCGCACTATTCGGCGTCGAAGTTCGGCCTCGTCGGCCTAGCCAAGTCGCTGGCGATCGAGCTGGCGCCGGACGGCATCCGCATCGTCACCGTCCATCCCACCGGCGTCAACACGCCGGTGAACGACGGTCTCGCCGCCATGGAGGGCATGACGCCGCGGGAGATCGCCGAGCGCTCGGCCGGCAATCTCCTGCCGGTGCCGTGGATCGAGCCGGAGGACGTGGCCGAGGCCGTGCTGTTCCTGGCGAGCGACAGGAGCCGTTTCGTCACCGGCTCGGGCTTCGTGCTCGATGCGGGCCTGCTGACGCGGTGATCCTGGGACGCGCGCGCCGCCCCTTCTCCTTCCCTCCCCACGCAAGCGGGAGAGGGTGTCTCCAGCGTCGGGGTCAATCCCCTTCTCCCCGGTCACGGGGAGAAGGGGGCGGCAGCCGGTGGAGGGGCGAAGCTGACGGTAAACATCAGGGTCTTCGGCATCATCCCCCGGCCTTGCCGAACAGCTTCTCCACCAGCGCCGCATGATGGGCCTGCGCCACGTCCGGGTGCGATCGCAGGCGGCTCTTGAGATGGTTGATGCCGACCTCGCGGAAGATCGGGTTCAGCGGGTCGACGGTGATGCCGCGCTCCTTCCCGCGCAGCTCCGGCGGCAGGTCGACGACGGGGATGGTCGCGTCGTAGCGGGCGCCGAGGAAGAAGGCGACGGAGAAGCGCTCGATGCCCGCCGGCGGCACGATCACGTCATGGACGTCGGCGCGCACGAAGCCGTTGGTGGCGAGCTCCAGCAACTCGCCGGTGTTGATGACGAAGGTGCCCGGCACCGGCGGTGCCTCGATCCACGCGCCTTCCTCGGTGCGCACGCGCAGGCCCGGCACGGTGTCCTGCAAGAGCACGGTGACGAAGCCGCCGTCCTTGTGCGCGCCGACGCCCTGGTCGCTCCCGACCGCGTCGCGGCCGGGGTAGCGGATGATCTTGAGAAGCTGCGACGGCGACGGCTCGTAGATCTGGGCGAAGGTGTCCTCGGGCTGGCCGAGCGCCGCGGCGATAGCCTTCAAGACGTCGATGCCGACGCGCGTCACCTCGGCCTGATAGGCGAGCAGCAGCGGCTTCAGCTCCGGCAGGGCTTCGTCCGGCCACTGGTTGGGGCCGCGCAGGTGCAGCCACGGCTTGTCCTCCGGCACGTTCGCCACGGCCGCGCCCTCGGTGTTGATGTCGAGCTGCTCGCGCCAGTCCTTCTCGCCGCGCGTGTGCTCGGCGCCGGCGCGGTTGTAGCCGCGGAAGTGCGGCGACTTCACCATCTCGATCTTCAGCTTCTCCTCCGGCGGCAGGGCGAAGAACCGCTTCGCCGTCGCCACCACGTTGGCGATCAGATCCGGATCGACGCCGTGGCCGGTAAGGTAGAAGAAGCCGTGGTCGTGGAGAATGGTGCGCAGGTCCGCAATGAATTTCTCTCGCTCGGCCGGACCGGCGTGGAAGCGGCTGATGTCGACGAAGGGCAACGTGGCGATGGGGGCATGGACAGTCATGGCTATCTCCTTGGGGTGACGGATCGGGAACGGGCGGCTGCATCGCGATCACCGTCCCTGCCTGCCCGGCCGGCCCGCCAGCCGCCTCTCCAGCCAGCGGCTGTAGCGCGAGCCGGCGAAGCAGAAGGCGAAGTAGATGGCGGCGACGAGCAGGTAGGCCTCGTCGTAGAAGCCGAGCCATTGCGGATCGGTGGCCGACGCCTTGGCGGCGTTGAGCAGGTCGAAGATGCCGATGACGGCGAGCAGGGAGGTGGCGAGCAGGAAGCCGATGGCGAGGTTGACCATGCCGGGGATGACGACCCGGAGCGCCTGCGGCAGGATGACGAGCTGCATCGACCGCCGGTAGCCGATGCCGAGCGCCGTCGCCGCCTCGTACTGGCCGGGCGGGATGGTCTGGAGGCCGCCGCGCACCACCTTGGCCAGATAGGCGGCCCAGAACAGGGTGATCAGCACCATGGCGCGCAACGTCTTGTCGAGGGTGACGCCCTCCGGCAGCGCCATCGGCACGATCAGCATCGCGACGTAGAGGATCGCCACCATCGGCGTGCCGCGCATCAGCTCGATATAGGCGACGGCCAACGTGCGCAGCCCGCCCATCGCCGAGCGGCGCGCCAGCGCCAGCAGGATGGCGAGCGGCAGGGCTGCGGCGAAGCACACCGTCCATACCAGAAGCGTGATCGGCAGGCCGCCCCACTGGTTGGACGGCACGGTGCGCAGCATGCCGGGCCAGCCGGCCATCAGCAGCCACGAGCCGGAGATCGTGGCGGCCCACGCGGCGGGCAGCCCGCGCCGCCAGAAGCGCGGCACCGCGGTGACGGCGACGAGCGCCAGCAGCAGGGCGACCGCCAGCGCCGGCCGCCAGTGCAGGTCCGGCGGATAGAAGGCGAAGAGGACGAAGCGCAGCTTCGCCCCGACGAAGGGCCCAGCACGCGCCCGCGCCCGCCGCGCATTCGGCGGCCGTGCCGCGCCATGTCGCGTCGAGAAGCGCCCAGCGCAGCAGCGGCGGAACGATCCACGCCAGCGCTGCCGCGGTGACCAGGGTGATGAGGGTGTTGAGCGTGCTGCCGAACAGGCCGGTGGCGAGGCGCCGGAGGAGGCGCGGCGCGGCCGGCCCTGGGGACGCAACGCCACGGGCGTCGCGGGGAGCGACGTCGAGCGCGCTCATGCCGGCCCGCCCCCGCGCAGCGCGACGCGGCTGTTGTAGACGTTCATGAGCGCCGACAGGACGAGGTTCAGCGTCAGATAGGCGGCGATGAGGATGATGAGCGCCTCGAAGGCCTGCCCCGTCGTGTTGGCGGTGGTGTTGACGATGCTGACGAGGTCGGGGTAGCCGATCGCCACCGCGAGGCTCGAATCCTTGGTCAGGTCGAGATAGTTCGACGTGGTCAGCGGCGTGATGACGCGCAGCGCCTGCGGCAGCACGATCAGCCGCATGATCTGCCCGTCGTGCAGGCCGAGCGCCCGCGCCGCCTCCCACTGGCCCTGCTTCACGGATTCGATGCCGGCGCGGACGATCTCGGCGATCGAGGCGGAGAACTTGACCGTCAGGCCGGTGAGAAGCGCGGCGAACTCGGGCGACAGGCTCCAGCCGCCGCGGATGTTGAAGCCCGACAGGGCCGGCGCCTCGAACGCCACGGTCGCGCCGGTCAGCCGCAGGACGGCGAGAGCCGCGACGGCGGTGGCGGCAAGCAGCGCGAGGATTGGGGAAAGGCCGAGCTTCGAGCGCCGCGCGAGCATCAGCGCCGTTGCAACGAAGCCCGTTGCCGCCAGCGCAAGCCCGCCCCACGTCGCGGCGGAGGCTCCATC
Source organism: Pseudomonadota bacterium (assembly GCA_023419995.1). Taxonomy (GTDB): domain Bacteria; phylum Pseudomonadota; class Alphaproteobacteria; order Rhizobiales; family Rhizobiaceae; genus Aerobium. Next base: position 6,144 of record JAEZXF010000423.1, read on the forward strand.
GAGCAGCAGGCCCGGCCCGAAGACGCCACGATTGGTGAGGAAGAAGGCGTCGAAGGCCGACAGCGCCTGCCGGGGCGGTGGAAACGACTGCTCTAGCTGTTTGATCCCGGGCTTTGATGGTGCATTCTTACCACTCGAATCAAAGGAAGCGCTATGGGCCAGGTTCACCATGGGAGCGCCACGACGACAGCGGCGGTCCGTCGAGCGATACAACATAGT
>JAEZXF010000028.1 GCA_023419995.1 Pseudomonadota bacterium
GCGCGGGCCCGCGCGATGCCGACCGCACCGGCCTCGGTTTCGTCGAGCTGAACTCGAAGCAGGCGATCGCCGAGAGCGCCGCACGCGATCCGTGGGGCACTGAGGTCCGAGTCAGGCCCGCGGCCTGACGGGCCCTCGCCGCGCCGCTGCGCGGCCCGGCAGGCGGCGCCCGCGTCAGCCGAAGACGCGGCGGAAGATCGTGTCGACCTGCCTGGTGTGGTAGCCGAGGTCGAACTTCTCCCTGATCTCGTCTTCCGAAAGCGCGGCGCGGACGTCCTTGTCGGCGAGCAGCTCCTCAAGGAAGTCGGCGCCGTGCTCCCATGTCTTCATCGCGTTGCGCTGGACGAGGCGATAGGCGTCCTCGCGCGACACGCCGGCCTGCGTCAGCGCCAGCAGCACGCGCTGCGAGTGCACCAGGCCGCGGAACTTGTTCATGTTGGCCAGCATGTTGGCGGGATAGACGACCAGCTTCTCGATCACGCCGGTCAGCCGGGCGAGCGCGAAGTCGAGCGTGATGGTGGCGTCCGGGCCGATCATGCGCTCGACCGACGAGTGCGAGATGTCGCGCTCGTGCCACAGCGCCACGTTCTCCATCGCCGGCAGGGCGTAGCTGCGCACCATGCGGGCAAGGCCGGTCAGGTTCTCGGTCAGCACCGGGTTGCGCTTGTGCGGCATGGCCGACGAGCCCTTCTGCCCGGGCGAGAAGTATTCCTCCGCCTCCAGCACCTCGGTGCGCTGGAGATGGCGGATCTCGATCGCCAGCCGCTCGATGGACGAGGCGATGACGCCGAGCGTGGCGAAGAACATGGCGTGGCGGTCGCGCGGGATCACCTGCGTCGAGACCGGCTCCACCGCGAGGCCGAGCTTGGCCGCGACGTGCTCCTCGACGCGCGGATCGATGTTGGCGAAGGTGCCGACCGCGCCGGAGATGGCGCAGGTCGCGATCTCGGCACGCGCGTGCACAAGCCGCTCGCGGCAGCGCGAGAACTCGGCATGGGCCTGCGCCAGCTTGACGCCGAAGGTGGTCGGCTCGGCATGGATGCCGTGGCTGCGGCCGATGGTGACGGTGTCCTTGTGCTCGAAGGCGCGCTTCCTGAGCGCGGCCAGAAGCGCGTCGATGTCAGCGAGCAGGATGTCGCTCGCCCGCGAAAGCTGCACGGCGAGGCAGGTGTCGAGCAGGTCCGACGAGGTCATGCCCTGATGGACGAAGCGGGCGTCGGGGCCGATGAACTCGGCGAGATGCGTCAGGAAGGCGATGACGTCGTGCTTGGTCTCGCGCTCGATCTCGTCGATCCGCTCGACGTCGAACACGGCCTTGCCGCCCTTTTCCCAGATGGTGCGCGCGGAGTCGGCCGGGATCACGCCGATCTCGGCCAGCGCGTCGCAGGCATGCGCCTCGATCTCGAACCAGATCCGGAATCGGGTTTCAGCCGACCAGATGGCGACCATTTCGGGACGCGAATAGCGCGGGATCATGAGGCGTGTCCTGATTGCATCGGGAAGAATGCGGCCGCTCTAGCAGACGGGGCCGGATTTCTCAACGCATGAGGAAAGCTCAAAGCCGGCCGGGGATGGCGATCCAGCGATGGTCCGGCCCCTCGAAGCCGAAGGAACGCACGGCGATCAGCACCACGTAGACCGGCGCGCCGGTGTCGGGGAAGAAGGTCTGCACCGCGCCGAGCCGGTAGCCGAGCGGGCAGTTGCGACTCGCGGGGATCGACGTGTCCTCGTGAACGAGCTGCGCCGTATCGCCCGGCGCAAGGCCGAGGCGCACCAGCCGGAAACCGACGGCCTGACCGAGATCGTGGCAGTTCGCCGGTTGCTCGAGCGCGATCTCCTCGAGGCGGAATTCCAGCGGTGCGTCGATGGCCGGCATCACCGGGCGCGGATTGACCGCGAGCCGGTGCGGATCGGCCGAAAGCTCGGTGATGGCGTTCGAGCCGGCAGTGAAGCCGCGATGCCGCGCCAGATCGGCATCGGCTGCGATGGCCTGCCCGCGATTTCGCGCCTCGCCGCGCGCGTCTTCGACCGAGGCGCTCTCGTCGTCGATCCTGACGCGGATCGGCGTTCCCGCGACGAAGCTGTCGGTCGCGGTCTCGATGTAGAAGCGGTTGGCGTAGGGAAAGCCGGAGCCGTCCTGCACGCCGTATTCCTCGAAGGCGAAGACGGAGCCGTCGGCGGTGAAGCCGAGGATCGAAAGCTCGGCCGCGTCGCCGGCCCGCGCCGGGGCGGCGGCAATCGTCATGGCGAGAATAGCAAGGGCGGCAAGCGTCTTCATCGCGGTTCCTCCGTCATCCCCGTCACGGGCAGAATGATGCGGATGCGCCCGTGCCGCAAGCCTCAGCCGCGACGCTGCGTCCATGTAGGGTAAAGGTCGTTTTCCGCCGGCGTCGCGGCGAAGACGCCGCGCGCGATGGCGCGGGCCATCGTCGCGCCCGCCGCGGCGTAGAGCGCGGCCGCCTCCTCGATGCCGAGCTCGACGCCGCTTGCGCCGGTCGCTAGCGCGAAGACGAGGTCGCCGTCGGCCGGCGTGTGCGTCGGCCAGATCGCGCGGGCGAAGCCGTCATGCGCCGAGACGGCGAGGCGCTTGGCCGCCGCCTTGGAAAGCTTCGCGTCGGTGGCGACGATGGTGATGGTGGTGGCACGCCCGGGCAGGGGGCCTTCCTCGAACTTCCAGCGCAGGTCGGTCGCCTCGGCCGGAAGCGGCGAGGGCAGGCCGAGGCCGCCGAACTCGTCGCCGATCTCGAATGGTGCGGCCCAGAAATGCGCCGTGCGCCCGACCGTCACCGAGCCGACCGGGTTGACGGCGGCGAGCGCGCCGACGGTGACGCCGTTCGGCAGCCGCGTCGAGGCGGAACCCAGCCCGCCCTTGAGGCCGGCCGTCAGCGCGCCGGTTCCGGCGCCCGCCGTGCCGAGGCGGAAGTCGAGGCCGGCATTCGCCACCGCTTCGTAGCCGAGCTCGCGATAGGGCGGATAGCGGCCCCACTCCTTGTCGCCGCCGTTGATCAGGTCGAACAGGATCGCCGCCGGCACCACCGGCACCAGCGCGCTGCCGACCCTGAAGCCGACGCCCTTCTCGCGCAGCGCCGCCTGCACGCCCGACGCCGCGTCGAGACCGAAGGCCGAGCCGCCCGACAGCACCAGGCCGTGGAACTCGTGCAGCGTGTTGTGCGGCTCGAGCGCATCCGTCTCGCGCGTGCCGGGCGCCCCGCCCAGCACCTGCACCGAGGCGACCGCCGGCCGGTCCGGCAGCACGACGGTGACGCCGCTTTTCAGCCGCGCATCCTGCGCATTGCCGACCCTGAGGCCGGCGACGTCGGTGATGAGGTTCCTGGGACCGGGGATGAAGGGCATTCTGGTGCTCGATCTCACACTATTCGACGGGCAGGAAACGCTCGCCATCGTAACGCTGGAGGATGAAGGGCGATTGGGCCAGATCGCCCTTGCCGTCGAACGCCACCGGGCCGGCGAGCGTCTCGAACGGCCCGCGCGCGAACTGGTCGGCGACGGGCGCGTTGTCCGCCTGCGCCCGCTCCAGCACCTGCGCCGCGATCTCGATGACGGCATGGGCCGGCACGACATAGC
>JAEZXF010000039.1 GCA_023419995.1 Pseudomonadota bacterium
CGCCGCGGCGTGCCGGGCCAGGGCGCATCCCGACACGTTCCTGGCGGAGATCGTCAAGCCGCGGGCCGATCCCCATCCGATGGATTCGCTGCCCATCTGACGGCCTGCCGCCCGCAGAGGGGCGGCAAGCGGCTCAGGAATAGATTTCCCTCTCGCGCAGCAGCCTCAGGCGGGCCCGCTGCGCGTTGCGGATGTGCACGCGCGCGGCCTCCTCGGCGGCATCGGCATCCCGCTTGTCTATGGCGGACACGATGGCCAGGTGCTCCTCGTGGGCCGTCTCCGACCGGCTCGGGATGGCCAGGGTCGTGCCGCCGAGAAGGACCATCGCGTCGCGCAGCGACTGGAGCGAGCGCAGCAGGTAGCGGTTGTGGCCGGCATGGTAGAGCGCGCCGTGCAGTGCCTGGTTGAGCCGGGCGAGCTGGCCCGCGTCGTGCGGGTCGTCCATCTCGGAAGCGACCAGCTCGCGCAGCTCCTGGATCTCCGCCTCCGACGCATGGCGGGCGGCGAAGCGCGCGGCGGTTCCCTCGAGCACCTCGCGCATGGCATAGAGCTCGATCACGGCCTGATGGTCCAGCTTGGTCACGATCAGGCCCTCATGCGGGGCATGCGTCACGAGGCCGTCGGTCTCGAGCCGGCGCAGCGCCTCGCGAATGGGGGTGCGGCTCACCCCGAGCCGCTCCGCGAGCTCGATCTCCCTGACGCGGCTGCCCGGCATCAGCGCGCCGGTGGAGATGAGATCCTTGAGGGAATCGTACACGGATTTGCTCAGCGAGGATTGCTGTCGCTTGGGGGTATTCAAGGAAAGGCATCCTTCCGTTCACATCAAAGTTGCAACCTGCCACAATGCGGGGCTTGTGTCATGTGGACAATAGGATACACTAGTATTCACAAATGGTGATCTTGCGAGGAGTCCTGCCGTGGTCACGCCCTTTCCCTTGATTTCCGTCTCCGGCACACCCTACGAGCGGGGGCGGCAGTACGGCCGCGCGGCGCGGGAGCGGGTCAGGCGCAGCGCGGCGATGTATTCCGGCACGCTCGACCGGCTCGGCCTCGACGACGCCGGCAAGGCCCGCCTGATCGACGGCTTCCTCGGCGTGATCGCGGATTTCGAGCCCGCCTATGTCGAGGAGATGAAGGGCATCGCCGACGGCGCGGAGGTGAAGCTCTCCGAGATCGTCATGATCAACGCCCGCACCGAGGTCGTCGCCAAGGCCCGCATGGAGCACGCCAGCCGTGCCGCCGTTCCCGCCGACGAGGGCTGCACCGGCGCCGTCATCCTCCCCGAGGCGTCGGCGGACGGGACGCTGGTCCACGGGCAGAACTGGGACTGGCGGGCGGAATGCGTCGACACGGCAATCGTCCTGCGGGTCGAGCGCGAGGACGGCCCGGATTTCCTGACCTTCGTCGAGGCGGGCGGCCTTGCCCGCTCCGGCCTGAACGCGGCCGGCATCTCCATCACCGCGAACTACCTCGAATCCGATCTCGATCACCGGCAGGTCGGCGTGCCGCTGGTGTGCCTGCGCCGCAAGGTGCTGGAGCAGGAGCATGTCTCCGCCGCGTTCCGGGCGGTGGCCATGGCCCCGAAGGCCTGCTCCAACAACATGATGATCGCGTCGGCGGAAGGGTTCGCGCTCGATTTCGAATGCGCGCCGAACGAGGCCTTCCTCGTCTATCCGGACGACGGCATGATCGTCCATGCCAACCATTTCACCAGCCCGATCGCGCTCGCGAAGCTGGTCGACCGCGGCGTGACCCGCTTTCCCGACACGCTCTATCGCGACTGGCGCGTGCGCAAGCTTCTGAAGGAGACCGCCAAGCCGGGCATGGACGACCTCAAGCGGGCCCTGGCCGACGACTTCGCCGCGCCGTTCTCGGTCTGCCGCCCGCCGGCCCCCACGCCCGACGGGGACACGATGGCGACGGTGGCGGCGATCGTCATGTCGCCCGGCAAGGGCATCATGGACGTCGCCCCGCTGCCGTCCGAGGGCGGGGCCTACACCCGCTACACCCTGCACGGGGCCGCCGCGGCCGGCGCAGCCGCGGAATAGAGATGCGGTTCGACCTCGCCGACGTCGCGCCCGCCGATCGCTACAAGCTGCTGGCTTCGACCGTCACGCCGCGTCCCATCGCCTGGGTGACGACCGTCAACGGGGAGGGGAGGCCGAACGCGGCGCCCTATTCGTTCTTCAACGTCCTCGGCGAGGACCCGCCCGTGGTCGGCTTCAGTGTCGCCGACAGGGCGCCGGGCAGCAAGAAGGACACCGAGGTCAACGTCCGCCGGTCGGGCGAGTTCGTCGTCAACCTGGTCAGCATGCCGACGCTGGAGCGGATGAACGTCACCGCCATCGACTTCCCGCCCGAGGTCGACGAGCTCGAGGCGGCGGGGCTGCGCCCGGTCCCGGCGGTGCATGTGGCGCCGCCCCTCATCGCCGAAAGCCCGGTCTCGCTGGAATGCCGGCTCTTCCAGATCGTTCCGCTTGGCGCGCGGCGCTCCCTCGTCATCGGCGAGGTGCTGGCCCTCCACATCGTCGACCGGGCGGTGATCGACCCTGCCCGGTTCTACGTCGACAACGCCGCGCTCGATCTCGTCGGCCGCATGCACACCAACAGTTACACGGCTACGAGGAACAGCTTCCTGCTCCCGCGGCTGGAGCTGCCGGCGTCCGCCTAGGCGATCCGTGCTCAGGTGCGGGAGAGCCCGGCCTCGTCCGGGCTGTTCTGCGCCACGAGAAGGCTGCACGTCAGCTCGTCGAGGAGGCTCGAGCCCACCGAGCCGCCCCACCATCGGGCGAAGGAGCTCTGGCGGCGGTGGCCGACGACGACCAGGTCGGCCGCGCACTGCCTCGCCGTCTCGGTGATCTCGCGGGCGGGGCTGCCGAACTCCAGCCGCGCCTCCGGCGAGAAGCCGAGCGCCCTCAGATGGTCCGCGCCCTCGGCCAGGATCTGCGCATAGGCTTCCTCCTGGTGCTCGGCGGCGCCGGGGCCGGCGCCCTCTGCCATCACGATGCCGGTGGAAAGGGCCACGACCGCAAGCAGCACGACCTCTGCGCCGCAGAGCCGGGCGAGCATCGCCCCCTCGTGCAGGGCGCGCCGGCCCTCGACCGAGCCGTCATAGGCGAGCAGGATTTTCCGGTACATCGGCAGGCTCCCTTGCAATGTCGTTGCCACGGCGGCGAACAGGGAATATGGATAGCGTCCTATTCGATAGGAAGCTATCTTTATGAATGTCGGCGAGCAATTCGCACTCGAGCTCGGACGCGTGAACCGGCAATGGCGCAAGCGTCTCGACGAGCGGCTGAAGCACACGGGCCTCACCCAGGCGCGCTGGCTGGTGCTGCTGCACCTGTCGCGGGCCGGCCCGCTGTCGCAGCGCGAGCTGGCGGAGATCGTCGGCATCGAGGGGCCGACGCTGGTGCGTATGCTCGACAGCCTCGAGGGGCAGGGGCTCGTCGAGCGCCGGGTCGGGGAGGAGGACCGCCGCGTGAGGCAGGTCCATCTCGCGGAGGCCGCCCGTCCCCTCCTCGCCGAGATCACCAGCATCGCCGCTGCGCTGCGCAGGGAGCTGCTGGCGGAGGTCGCCGACGGCGAGCTTCGCGCGGCGTGGAAGGTCCTCAAGGACATCGCGGATCGGTTGGAGAGCCTGTAAGTGGACAAGATTGTCGAGCTGAGGAAAGAGAAGGACGCCGGCGCGCCGCAGGGCGGCGAGGCGTCGCCGCCGCGCCCGCAGGCGGAGCGCGGCCGCAGGGGCGGAAGCGTCCGCCTCGTTCTCTGCCTCGTCGCCGTCGCCGCGGTCGGGCGCGCGGCGTGGCCGTGGCTCGCCGCGCGCTGGACCCATGTCGCGATCGACGACGCCCGCGTCGCCGCCAACCTGGTCACGGTCAGCAGCGAGGTCAGCGGCCGCATCACCTCCGTGCCGGTGATCGTCGGAGACCGGGTCACGGAGGGGCAGCTTCTCGCCACCATCGACAGCGAGCAGACCGCGCTGGAGCTGAAGGCGCTCGACGCCCAGATCGCGGGCATGGATTCGCAGCAGGACCAGCTCCGCGCCCAGCAGGAGATGGTGCGCGTCCAGGTCGGGGCGAGGCTCGCGGCCGGCCGCACTCAGGTC
>JAEZXF010000345.1 GCA_023419995.1 Pseudomonadota bacterium
CGCCGCTCGCGCGCAGGCTGCCGCGCAGGGTCGTCAGGGGCGTGGTCATCCTCGTCGGCGTCGTCATGAGCGCGATCTTCTTCGCCCGGCTGTTCGCGTAGCAGACACACGCTCGCCTCGGTTCGCCCCGGCATGGGTTCGGTGCCGCATCTGCCGGCGGGGCCGCATGCAGCCATGGACCTCACGGGCTGCGCACAACCTCAGCCGTCCTAACAGCCCCCCCTCGCCCGTCGCGCGTTTGTCACCAAATGACAATACAGCGCCCGCCCCGATATGCGATTGGCATGAAGGGTGCGGCAACCCGCAGCCACGGGACGCCGCGCTTGGCCTCGTGACGGCCGAAGGCGATGCGAGAGGCATCGCCCGCCGGCAGGAGGCGTCCGAAGGGGGGAGAACGAACACAATGGACACCGACCCGGAAGCTCCGGCCGGCCTCGGGCAACCGCTGGTCAGCGCGCGCTCGGCCGATCTCTATCCGTGGGAGGGAGACCGCGTGCTGAAGCTGTTCCGCGCCGGCATCCCGCACGAGACCGCGATGTGGGAGCGCCGCAACATCGAGGAGGCGCACGCGCTCGGCGCGACGACGGTCGCCTGCTTCGGCGAGACGCAGATCGGCGGCCGCACCGGCCTCGTCCTCCAGCGCATCGACGGCGGCACGCTGACCACGTCGGTGAACGCCAACCCGTTGCGGATCCTCAAGGTCCCAGAAACGCTGGCGCGGCTGCACGCGCGCATGCACATGGCCGACACGCGCGCGCTGCGCGACGTCCGGGCGATCGTGGTCGAATGCCTCGACCGGCCGGCCATGGCCTTCCTCTCGGGCGGGCAGCGCACCGCCCTCGAACGCCACGTCGGCGCCCTTCCCGACGGCACCACCCTGCTCCACCTCGATTTCCACACCGACAACGTGCTGGGGCCGTGGGGCGCCGAAACGGTGATCGACTGGGCGACGGCGGCGCAGGGCGCTGCCGGGGCCGACATGGCCATGACATGGTTCCTGTTTCACGAGGCCGAGCTGTTCCCCGGCATCACCAGGGCCCAGGAGCTGCTCTACAACACGTTGAGAAAATTCATCTATCGCCGCTACCTCGCCCACTATCTGCGCCTGCGCGGGCTTTCCGCCGACGCCGCGATGCGCGACATCGGCCTCTGGTACCTGCCGATCCTGATCTTCCGGCTGGCGACGTGGGAGGCGCCGACCGAGGTGGAGCGGCTGCGGCGGAAGATCGAGGCCGGCGCGAACGAGCTGATCTCGGGCGGCGCAACAGGCCCGACAGCACGATGAGCGGGGCGGACATGGAGGCGGACCGCGCCTGGTCGCTCCGGCCCCCGGCCGGCGACGAGTGGGACGTGGTCGTCATCGGCGGCGGCATCACCGGGGCGGCCGTGCTGCGCGAGGCCGTCCGCGCCGGGCTGAGCTGCCTGCTGCTCGAGCAGCGCGACTTCGCCTGGGGCGCGTCGAGCCGCTCCGGCAAATGGGTGCATGGCGGCCTGCGCTACATGAAGCAGGGGCAGATCAACGTCACCTGGCACTCGACCCGCGAGCGCGAGAAGCTCTCCGCCGAGCTGAAGGGCCTGGTCGAGATGCAGCCGCTGCACTGGCCGCTGTTTCGCGGCCGGCTCGGCGAGGAGCTGATGATGCGCTCCGCCCTCTTCGTCTACGACGCGATGGCCGGCCGCCGCCGGCGTCGCACCGTCTCGCGGCAGGCGATGGCGGAGGCGTTTCCGCATCTCCACGCGCCGGGCATGAAGGGCGCGATCTGCTTCGAGGAAGGCCAGGCCGACGACGCGCGCCTCACGCTCCGCCTCATCCAGGAGGCGCGCCGGCAGGGCGGCGTGGCGCTGAACTATGCGCCCGTCACCGGGCTGGTGAAGGCCGGCGGCCTGGTGCGCGGCGTCGAGGTCGCGCTGTCCGGCGCGGACCGCCCGACCGCCGTGGGCGCCCGGCAGGTCATCGCCGCCACCGGCGCCTGGTCCGACCTGCTGCGGGCACAGGTCCGGCACGACGGCGCCCAGCGCCTGCGGCCGCTGCGCGGCAGCCATCTCGTCTTCGACCGCGTGCGCCTGCCCATCGGCGGCGCGATCGTGCTTCAGCACCCGCGCGACCGCCGGCCGGGATTCGCCGCGCCCTTCGAGGGCCGCGTCATCGTCGGCAACACCGACCTCGACCACCGGCAGGACATGCGGCAGGACGCCTCGATCACCGCGTGGGAGGTCGACTACCTGCTCGAGACGGTGCGTCATCACTTCCCGGCGCTCGACATCGGCCGCGCCGACGTCATCGCCACCTTCTCCGGCGTGCGGCCGGTGGTCGATTCCGGCGCGTCGGACCCGTCGCGGGAATCCCGCGACCACGTGGTCTGGAACGAGGACGAGCTCATCACCATCGGCGGCGGCAAGCTGACCACCTTCCGGCACATCGCGCGCGACGCGCTCGACCGCGCCCGCGCCAAGTTCCCGCACATGGCGGCGTTCCGCGGCGGGCAGCCCGTCCTCGGCGACGCTCCGCCCGACATGCCCGCCCCGGAGGGGCTGGATGCGCGGCGCTGGGCCCGCCTCGTCGGCCGCTACGGCACGAACGCGGAGAGGATGGTCCGGGAGGCGGGGCCCAAGGACCTCGCCGTCATCCCCGGAACCGAGACGCTGTGGCTGGAGCTGGGGTGGTGCGCCGGCAACGAGGACGTGCGCCATCTCGACGACCTCCTCCTGCGCCGCACGCGCATCGGCCTGCTGCTGGAGGGCGGCGGCCGGACGTGGATTTCACGCATCCGCGCGCTGGCCCAGCCGGCCCTCGGCTGGTCGGACACGCAGTGGGAGGAGGAGCAGGCCCGCTATTTCTCGCTCTGGGACCGTCACTACGGCCTGCCTCCGGCCGACGCGCCGGCGGGAGAAGCGGCCGGCTGACGGGCAGATGCCTCGGCCGGCCGGCGTCACTCGGCGTCGTCGGCGAGCTCGGCCACCCAGTCGGTATGGTGCGGCGAACGGGCCATGCGCTCCAGCCGGTCGAAGACGGACGCCGCGGGCAGCTCCCGGCCCTGCAGCTCCGGCGGCACCTTCCAGCCGGGATCGATCCCGTCCATGTTCGGCAACTCGTGGGCGATGCCCTTGTGGCAGTCGATGCATGTCGCCTCGCCCGACAGCAGGTAGCGCGTGTGGATCTCGGCCGCGCGCGGCGCCTGCCGCGACAGGTCCATCGCCACCGAGGAATGGCAGTTGCGGCATTCGAGGCTGTCGTTGGCCTTCAGCCGCGCCCATTCGTGCTGGGCGAGCTCGAGCCGCTTGTCGAGGAACTTCTGCCGGGTGCTGATGGTGCCGAAGATCTTGCCCCACACCTCCTTCGAGGCCTGCATCTTGCGGGCGATCTTGTCGGTCCACTCATGCGGCACGTGGCAATCCGGGCACGAGGCGCGCACGCCGGAGCGGTTGGAGAAATGCACCGTCCGCGACAGCTCCTCGTAGACGTTCGTCTCCATCTCGTGGCACGAGATGCAGAACGCCTCCGTGTTGGTGACCTCGAGCGCGGTGTTGAACGCGCCCCAGAAGATCACGCCGCCGAGGAAGCCGCCGAGCGTGAGGAAGCCGAGGCTGAGCGTCGTCGCCGGCCTCGACAGGTGCGCCCAGGCCCACAGCGCCAGCCCCTTGATCCACCCCCACATCCTACTGGTCCCCGGCATGGCCGACGCCGAGCTCGCTCATGTCGATGAAGGTGTTGCCGACGAGAGCCGGCGCATCCGCCTGCGGCACGTGGCACGCCGTGCAGAAATAGCGGCGCGGCGACACGTCGGCCAGCATCTGCCCCTGCCGGTCCATGTAGTGGGTGACGCTGATCATCGGCGCGCCGGACCCCTGCGTGAACTCGCGCTTGTGGCACGACATGCAGCGGTTGGTGTTGACGGAGAGCTGGTAGCCCTCGATCGAATGCGGGATGACCGGCGGCTGCTCCGGATAGGCCCGCATCTGGCGGATGTCGTCGACCACCCAGCGCGGGATCGGCGGCGCGGGCACGCTCTCCGTCGGCGGGCTGGCGCCGGTCAGCGGCGGCACGACCTGCGCCGCCATCTGGGCAAGGGCGGCCGTTCCGACGACGGCAAGCAGGCCGGCGGCAATGGCGACACGCGTTCCACGCGTCAGGCGAGAACGATCTTGACCGCGCATTTCTTGAAATCCGTCTGCTTGGAGATGGGATCGGTCGCGTCGAGCGTGACTTTGTTGATCAGCCGGCTGGCATCGAACCACGGCACGAACACCACGCCGCGCGGCATCCGGTTGCGCCCCCGCGTCTCGACCCGCACGCGGATGTCGCCGCGCCGCGAGACGACGCGCACCTCCGCGCCCTGATTGATCCCGCGCCGGCGCGCGTCGTCGGCGTTCATGAAGCAGACGGCGCCCGGAAACGCCTTGTAGAGCTCCGGCACCCGCATGGTCATCGAGCCGGAGTGCCAGTGCTCCAGCACCCTGCCCGTCACCAGCCAGACGTCGTATTCCTCGTCGGGCGATTCCGCCGGCGGCTCGTAGGGCACGGCGAGGATCACCGCCTTGCCGTCGGGCCGGCCGTAGAACTTCACCCCCTCGCCCGGCTTCACATAGGGGTCCAGCCCCTCGCGGTACCGCCACTTCGTTTCCTTGCCGTCCACCACCGGCCAGCGCATCCCGCGGTTCTGGTGGTAGTCGTCGTAGGGCGCGAGGTCGTGCCCGTGGCCGCGGCCGAACTCGGCATACTCCTCGAACAGGCCCTTCTGGAGGTAGAAGCCGAAATCCTGCGCCTCCTGGTTGGCATAGCCGCCGTCGAGGTCGGACAGCGCGAAGCGGTCGACGTTCCCGTTGCGGAACAGCACGTCGAACAGCGTCCTGCCGCGATAGCCGGGGTTGGCGTCGAGGATCTCGGCCGGCCACACCTCGTCGGTGGTGAAGCGCTTCGAGAACTCCACGAGCTGCCACAGGTCGGAGCGCGCTTCGCCCCTGGCCTGCACGAGCTGGTGCCAGACATGGGTGCGCCGCTCGGCATTGCCGTAGGCGCCCTCCTTCTCCACCCACATGGCCGCGGGCAGGATGAGGTCGGCGCTGAGCGCCGTCACCGTCGGATAGGCGTCCGAGACGACGATGAAGTTGTCCGGGTTGCGATAGCCCGGATAGGTCTCGTTGCCGGTGTTGGGCGCGGCCTGGACGTTGTTGTTGACCTGAACCCAGTAGAAATTGAGCTTGCCGTCGCGCAGCATCCGGTCCTGCTGGACCGCGTGGAACCCCGGCTTCTCGGGCAGCAGGCCGTGCGGCAGCCGCCAGATCTCCTCGGCATGGGCGCGGTGCTCGGGATTGGTGACGACCATGTCGGCCGGCAGCCGGTGGGCGAAGGTGCCGACCTCGCGCGCCGTGCCGCAGGCCGAGGGCTGCCCGGTCAGCGAGAACGGGCTGTTGCCCGGCTCCGAGATTTTCCCGGTCAGCAGGTGGATGTTGTAGACCATCTGGTTGGCCCACACGCCGCGGACGTGCTGGTTGAAGCCCATGGTCCACAGCGACATCACCTTGACGTCGGGATTGGCGTAGAGCTCGGCCAGCTCCCTGAGGAACCCCTCCTCGACGCCCGACAGCGCCGCCACCTTCTCCAGCGTGTACTCGGCGACCTGCGCCTTGAAGGCGTCGAAGTCGATCGGCTCCATCTTGCCGGGATCGGCCGCGCCTGTCGCCGCCAGCTCTACCGGATTGTCGGGCCGCAGGCCGTAGCCGATGTCGGTCTGGCCGCGCATGAACACAGTGTGGTCGTTGACGAATTTCTCGTTGACCCGCCCGGTCTCGATGATGTGGTGGGCGATGTAGTTGAGGATCGCGAGGTCGGTGCCCGGCTTGAAGACGATCGGGATGTCGGCGAGGTCCATCGACCGGTGGGTGAAGGTCGACAGCACGGCGCAGCGCACGTGCGGGTGGCCGAGCCGCCGGTCCGCCACCCGCGTCCACAGGATCGGGTGCATCTCGGCCATGTTCGAGCCCCACAGCACGAAGGCGTCGGCATGCTCGAAGTCGTCGTAGCAGCCCATCGGCTCATACATGCCGAAGGTGCG
>JAEZXF010000408.1 GCA_023419995.1 Pseudomonadota bacterium
CCCGGCATGACGAACCGCCCCGCGCCGCACGGCGCGGGGCGTTTTCGTTCCGGCGTCAGGCGCGGGATTCGCGGTGGGTCTTGATGCTGCGCGAGACGAGCATCTTGTCGATGCGGCGGCCGTCGAGGTCCATCACCTCGAACCGCCAGCCCATGATGTCGACGTGCTCGCCCACCTGCGGCAGGTGATGCATGTGCGACAGGACGAAGCCGGCGAGCGTCTCGTAGTCGCGCCTCTCCGGCAGCGGGATGCCGAGCGTGTCGGCCATCTCGTCCACCGGCAGGTAGCCGGCCAGCAGCCAGGAGCCGTCGTCGCGCTCCACGGCGGCGGGCTCGTCCTCGTCGACGTCGGACTTGAACACGCCGACGATGGTCTCGAGGATGTCGGCCGGGGTGACAACGCCCTCGAAGTCGCCGTACTCGTCGTGGACCAGCGCCATCGGCACCTCGGCCTCCTTCAGCGTCGCGAGGACGTCGAGCGCGTCGGCGGTGTCGTGGACGATGGGAACCGTGTGCACCAGCGCCGCGAGGTCGAACGCCTGCCGGCCGAGCAGGGCGACCAGCGCCTCGCGCGTACGCACCACGCCGACCATCTGGTCGATGCTGCCCTTGCCGACCGGCAGCATCGAATAGCCGGTCTCGAGCAGGCGCCTGCGGATGTCGGCCCTCGAGGCGTCGAGGTCGATCCACTGAACCTCGGTGCGCGGCGTCATGATCGCGCGCACGCTGCGATCGGCCAGACGCATCACGCCGGCGATCATCTTGCGCTCGTCGCTTTCGACGACGCCGTGGCTTTCCGCCTCGGCGATCAGGCTGGCGATCTCCTCGTCGGTGACCTTCGTGCCGCCCTCGTCGGCCTGGCCGAGCAGGCGCAGCACCGTGCGGCCGGAGATGTCGAGCAGCCAGACGACCGGGGCGGCGACGATCGACAGGCCCAGCATGGCGGGCGCGATGCGCGAGGCGACGGCTTCCGGGTTGCGCAGGGCGATCTGCTTCGGCACCAGCTCGCCGATGATGAGCGAGGCGTAGGTGATGAGGGCGACGACCGAGCCGACGCCGAGCGTTCCCGCCAGGCCCGCCGGCACGCCGGAGGCAATGAGCCAGTCGGTGAGCCGAAGGCCGAGGGTGGCGCCCGAGAACGCGCCGGACAGCACGCCGACGAGCGTGATGCCGATCTGCACCGTGGACAGGAACCTGCCGGGATTTCCGGCGAGCTTCGCGGCCGTGGCGGCGCCCGACTGGCCCCTGTCGGCCAGTGCCTTCAGCCGCGCCGGGCGCGACGAAACGACGGCCAGCTCCGACATGGCCAGAAGGCCGTTGATGCAGATGAGAACAACGACGACCGCGATTTCGACTGTAAGCATGATTGCGCTGATACCATCCGCCGCGCCTGCGCGCGACAGGAAATTTTCAGCCGTCGCCGCCGGCGGTCACCGGCAGGCGACGTAGCCGTTCCTGCGGTTCTTGATGTCGAAGTGGAAATGGTCGGCGTGGTCGGCGTCGTAACCCGGCCCGAGGACCGTGGTGAAGTACTCGCAGCCGCCGGCGCGCACGTTCTTCAGCAGGCCGCGCTCGCGGAAGGCGAACCAGCCGGGCTTGCGCACGTCGATGTCCTTGCCGTTGCGCAGCTCGATGCGCATCACGTCGAGCGCGTTGCCCTTGGAGTGCTCCGAGGCGACGCCGCCGGAGCGGCGGATGTTGCGGCAGGAATAGCTCGATCCCTGATGGATGGTCTTGACGCCGGAGAGATAGCGCCAGCGGGCCGCCGGCGTCAGCTCGTGCCTGGTCCAGCTCGCGAACGCCAGCGCCATGCCGCAGGAGAGCGTCGCGGCCGGCTTCATGTCGACGCTGCCCGGAAGCCCGGTGACCTGCACCGGCCAGTCGATGCGGCAGGCGCCGCCGTCGTTGATCGGCGCGATGTCGCGGAAGGTGACGCCGAGGCGGCGCAGCTGCCTGCGGCAGTCGACCTCGTCGGCCGGCATCGCCGCTCCCTCGGCCTCGCCCAGCGGCTGCGACAGGCGCGGATAGCCGACGCTCATCAGGCTGGCGGGGGGCACGACGCGGGCGAGGCCGCGCGGGCCGGCGCCGACCGACGCGGTCTGCGTGCCGACGTCGACGCTGGGCGTGAGGACGCCGGACACCGTGCAGGACGAGACGGCGAGCCCGCCGACGGCGACCAGCGCGACGGCCGCGCCGATGCGCGTGCGGCGGCCGAGCATGCCGGCAAGCTTTCCTGCCCCGATGCGCAACACTGAGGGCACTCCGAAATCCCCGTGCGAGAACAGGCGGATGCTAGCGGGGAACGGTAAAGGAAACCTCAGCGCGCGCCTTTACGGATGTGGCGCAAATGCGGCGGCTACTGGCAGAAGGGGCTACTGGCAGAAGGGATTGCGCCGCTCGGCCATGTCGAAGTGGAAATGGTCGGCATGGTCGGCGTCGCTGCCGGGGCCGAGCACGGTCGCGAAGGGGCCGCAGGCGGCCTTGTGCAGGCCGGCGACGAGGAGGAAGGCGCGCGGTTCCGTTGCCGTGTCGTGCCGCCGAACCTCGACGCGCGTGCCGTCTTCCAGCAGGACGGCGCTCCAGTCGAGGGCGTTGGCGAAGGCGTGCTCGGAGAGCTTCTGCGTGCCGTGCCGCGGCCGGCAGACATAGGACGACGCCTGCTCGACGGCGGCGAGCGGCGAGGCGAACGCCTCCTTGGCAAGCGGGGTGGCGTGATCCTTGACGAAACGCGCGGTCGCCTCGGCCATGACGCAGGTCAGCGTCGCCTCCGGCCGCAGCGCCACCCCGCCCGGCAGCCCGGAGACGGTCAGCGGGTGCGCGGCCGTGCAGCCTTCCGGCTCGTCTATCGCCGGCGCTTCCGCGAAGGAGACGCCGAGGGCGCGCAGCCTTTCCCGGCACGCGGCCTCCGCGGCGGGCAGCGCGCCTTCCGGCTTCGACGCGTTCTCTTCCGGTTCGGGCGCAGGCGCGGGCCGGCCCGGCGGCGGCGCGACGGTTTCGGGAAGGGAGGGCGGCTCCCCGGCGGCGGCCGATATCGTCGATGCGAGGAGCGCAAGCGCGCACAGGGCGGGGATGAATGCCATGCGGGGAACATGGTTGCGCCGCCGGCGGGCGGCAATGCGCCGCCGCTTCACATCGCGTTACGCGCCGTGTCAGGCGCCGATGGCCTCGAGGCCCTCCTCGAGCCAGTCGCCCAGCATCGGCATGCCGAGGAGGTAGCTCGACGCCCGCCGGCCCTGGCCGCGCTGGCGCGCCTCCGCCACCACGTCCTCCCACTCGCTGGCGTCGAAATCGCCGCGGCCGATCCAGGCGAGGGCGATCAGCTCGGCCGCCTCGTCGACGTTGAGGTCGTTGATCAGCGCGCGCAGCTCGCGCTCGGTCAGGTCCTCTTCCTCCTCCTCGGCGAGGCCGTCGTGCAGATGCCCGTCGCGCGAGCGCTCGTCCAGCTCCACCTCGTGCTCGCCTCCGGCCTCGTAGTCGCGGTTGAGGCCGGCGGCGATGGCCTTCGCCTTCAGCACGAACATGCGGACGGTGTCGGGATCGATCGTCAGATCCCACTCCTTCTGGAAGGGCTTGCGCATGCGAACCTCCATTCACCCTGTGCATGATAGCGAATTTCTGGTGATTTTGACGAGCCGCATGTGCAAATGCATTGCGACTTCTTGTCCGGGAAAAACGCGATGTGGCTTCTGTCGCCCAAGGTTCTGCCTGTCCTTCTGCTCGTCGCCTCCAACGTCTTCATGACCTTCGCCTGGTACGGCCATCTCCGGTTCAAGGCCGCGCCGCTCTATGCGGCGGTACTGTTCAGCTGGATGATCGCCTTCGTCGAGTACTGGTTCGCCGTCCCGGCCAACCGGATCGGCCATCAGGTCTACTCGGCCGCCGAGCTGAAGACGATCCAGGAGGTGATCACGCTCGCCGTGTTCGTGGTCTTCTCGGTGCTCTACCTCAAGGAGGGGATCACCTGGAATCACGCGGCCGGCTTCGCGCTGATCGCGGCGGGCGCGGCGATCATCTTCCGCGCATAGGCCGCCGCCGGGCGGGGCAGGGAGCCGGCCTGCGATGTTGCGCCGCCAAAATTCCGCGTGAAATACGCGCAGGAATTGCTATATTTGCGCCGAGAAGCATAGAACGGTTCGTTGGCCGCAGCTGCCGGACCGTTTTTCTTTTTGTGTGGCGCGCCGCGGGGGGCGCGGGGCGGGAAATGGCGGAAGGTCGAACGACAAGAACAAGGT
>JAEZXF010000421.1 GCA_023419995.1 Pseudomonadota bacterium
GGCGAAGGCTGGTTCGACGCCCACGCGCTGCTCGGCCTGTTCCGCGCGTCGCTGAAGACGCGCGGCGTCGAGCTGGTGACCGGCGAAGTCGCCGCCATCGGCCGCGACGGCAGCCGCGTCGCCACGGTCACGCTCGCCGACGGCCGGCGCTTCGACGCCGGCATGGTGGTCAACGCCGCCGGGCCGGGCGGCGGCCGCGTCGCCGCACTGGCCGGCCTCGACCTGCCGGTCGCGCCGCGCAAGCGCTCGGTCATCGTCTTCGAGGCGCGCGCCCGTTTCGACGCCATGCCGCTCCTGGTCGACCCCTCGGGCGTGTGGCTCAGGCCGGAAGGCGCGCTCTACATCACCGGCGGCGCCGAGACCGAGGAGGGCGAGGGCCCGGCCGACCCGCGGGACTTCGAGCCGGACTGGCCGCTGTTCGAGGAGGTGATCTGGCCGGCGCTCGCCGCGCGCATCCCCGCCTTCGAGGCGATCAAGGTGGGCCGCGCCTGGGCCGGCCACTACGACTACAACACGCTGGACCAGAACGCCGTCATCGGCCCGCATCCCGAGGTGGCGAACTTCGTCTTCGCCAACGGCTTCTCCGGCCACGGGCTGCAGCAGGCGCCGGCCGTGGGCAAGGCGCTCGCCGAGTGGATCGTCCACGGCGGCTGGCGCACGCTCGACTGCTCGGCCTTCGCCTGGGAGCGCATTCCCGCCGGCAGGCCGTTCCGCGAACTCAACGTCATCTAGTCTTTGAATTTGCGCCCCTTGCGTGTAAAGCGGGCGCAGGCATTCCCGCGTCAGACATCGCAGGCACCGAAATGGACAAGTTCACCACGCTGACAGGCGTCGCCGCGCCCCTTCCGATCGTCAATGTCGACACCGACATGATCATCCCGAAGGACTATCTCAAGACCATCAAGCGCACCGGCCTCGGCACCGGCCTCTTCGCCGAGATGCGCTATCTCGAGGACGGCTCGGAAAACCCCGACTTCGTGCTCAACAGGCCGGCCTACCGCAAGGCGCAGATCCTCGTCGCCGGCGACAATTTCGGCTGCGGCTCCTCGCGCGAGCATGCGCCGTGGGCACTGCTCGACTTCGGCATCCGCTGCGTCATCTCCACGTCCTTCGCCGACATCTTCTACAACAACTGCTTCAAGAACGGCATCCTGCCGATCAAGGTCAGCCCCGAGGACCTCGAGAAGCTTCTGGACGACGCCGGCCGCGGCGCCAACGCCGTCATCACCGTCGACCTCGAGGCGATGGAGATCCGCGGCCCCGACGGCGGCATTATCGGCTTCGACCTCGACGAGTTCCGCCGCCACTGCCTGCTCAACGGGCTGGACGACATCGGCCTGACCATGGAGAAGGCCCCGTCCATCGACCGCTTCGAGCAGAAGAACGCCGAAAGCCGGCCCTGGGCCTGACCGCCGGCACGGACGGAAACGGGCGGGTCTCCCGCCCGTTCGTTTTCCCGACCCGCCGCAGCCCAGCCGCCTGCGAGGCGCGGCCTTCACACTCTCCCTGAAAGGCATTCCCATGGCATCGCGCAAACTCCTCCTCTTTTCCGGCGACGGCATCGGCCCCGAGGCGATGGCGGAAGTCAGGAAGCTGATCGCGGTCATGAACACCGATTTCGGCTCCGGCTTCGAGACCGAGGAAGGCCTCGTCGGCGGCATCGCCTACGACACCCACGGCAAGTCGATCTCCGACGGGGACGTGGCGCGGGCGCTCGCGGCCGACGCGGTGCTGTTCGGCGCCGTCGGAGGCCCGAAGTGGGACGGCGTTCCCTACGAGGCGCGTCCCGAGGCCGGCCTGCTGCGCCTGCGCAAGGACCTCGAGCTGTTCGCCAACCTCAGGCCCGCGATCTGCTACCCGGCGCTCGCCGCCTCCTCCTCGCTCAAGCCCGAGGTGGTCGAGGGCCTCGACATCCTGATCCTGCGCGAGCTGACCGGCGGCGTCTATTTCGGCGAGCCGAAGGAGATCATCGACCTCGGCAACGGCCAGAAGCGCGGCATCGACACGCAGGTCTACGACACCTACGAGATCGAGCGCATCGCCGGCGTCGCCTTCGAGCTGGCGCGCACGCGCAACAATCACGTCACCTCGATGGAAAAGCGCAACGTCATGAAGTCGGGCGTCTTGTGGAACGAGGTGGTCACCGCAACCCACAAGGCGAAGTATTCCGACGTCAAGCTCGATCACATGCTGGCCGACGCCGGCGGCATGCAGCTCGTGCGCTGGCCCAAGCAGTTCGACGTCATCGTCACCGACAACCTGTTCGGCGACATGCTGTCCGACGTCGCGGCCATGCTCACCGGCTCGCTCGGCATGCTGCCCTCGGCCTCGCTCGGCGCGCCGGACGCGAAAACCGGCAAGCGCAAGGCGCTCTACGAGCCGGTCCACGGCTCGGCGCCCGACATCGCCGGCAAGGGCATCGCCAACCCGATCGCCATGATCGCCTCCTTCGCCATGTGCATGCGCTACTCGTTCGGCATGGTGGCCGAGGCCGACCGGCTCGAGGCGGCGATCTCGGCCGTCCTCGACGACGGCTACCGCACCAGGGACATCATGTCCGACGGCATGACCGAAGTCTCCACCGCCACCATGGGCGACGCGATCGTCGAGAAGTTCCGCGCGCTCTGAGCACCCCGCGGGCGGTCCTCACAGGAAGCCGATGAACCGGCCGGCGACGAGGACCGCCAGCCACAGCCCGATCGACAGCGCCGCCAGCGCCCTGGCGGCCTGCCGGCAGGGCGCGCCGGCCGCCGGCGCCGCGATCCGGTGGAACGCCCCGAAGTTCAGCCCGGCCAGCACCAGCAGCGCGAGCTTCGCCTGGAAGGCGGGGTTCACCGCATATTCCCGCGCCCTGACCGAGAACAGGGCAAGGCCTGTCAGCACCGCGACGGCGAAGGCGAGCGCCGCCGTCACGCGCATCAGGCGCAGGAACGGCTCGCGCTCGACCCCGCGCGCCAGACCCAGGATGCGC
>JAEZXF010000568.1 GCA_023419995.1 Pseudomonadota bacterium
TTTTAAGGCGTGGGGGGGGGGGGGGTGGCGGCGCACGACGTGCTCGAACAGCGGCTGCGGCTCGGCGTCGAAGGCGTCGTTGGCCGGCGTCACCGGCGACAGGCGAATGCCGACGCGGCCCGCGCCCGCGCCCTCGGTCACGGCGTCGACCACCTCGAACAGGAAGCGCGCCCGGTTCTCGATCGAGCCGCCATAGTCGTCGGTGCGCCGGTTGCTGTTCGAGCGCAGGAACTGGTCGACCAGATAGCCGTTGGCGCCGTGGATCTCGACACCGTCGAACCCGGCTTCCTCGACCGCCGCCTTGGCGGCGCGGCGGTAGTCGTCGAGGATGCCGGGGATCTCGCTGCGATCGAGCGCGCGCGGCTCGGACGTGTCGGTGAAGCCGCCGGTGCCGTCGGGATTGATGAGGTATGTCTTCGACCTGGCGAGGACCGCCGACGGCGCGACCGGCTGACTACCGCCCGGCTGCAGCGCCGTATGCGAGATGCGCCCGACATGCCAGAGCTGGGTGACGATGCGCCCGCCCGCCTCGTGCACCTTGTCGGTCACGCGCCGCCACGCCGCGAGCTGTTCCGGCGTGTAGAGGCCGGGCACGTCGGCATAGCCCTGGCCCTGCTGGGTGATCGCCGTGCCTTCCGAGATCAGCAGCCCGGCGGAGGCGCGCTGCGCGTAGTACTCCGCCACCAGTTCGGTCGGCACCGCGCCCGGCGAGCGGTTGCGCGTCAGCGGCGCCATGACGATGCGGTTGGGAGCGGAGATTGCGCCGAAGGTGATGGGATCGAACAGCGTGGTCATGATTCACCGTTGCTAGAGGTCTGAAAGCGAGGAGCGGAAGGCGTCGATCGCCGGCTCGTCGCGGGCATAGAAGACGTAGGGACCGACCTTGCGCGTCGTGACGAGGCCGCTCGCGGCCAGCACCGCGAGATGCGCCGACACCGTCGACTGCGACAGGCCGCAGCGCTCGAAGCTGCCGGCGCACACGCCCATGTCGAGCGGGTGGGCCTGGGCGGCGAAATGCTTCTCCGGCTCCTTGAGCCAGGCGAGCATCGCCCGGCGCACCGGGTGCGCCAGCGCCTTGAGGACCGCATCGTGGTCGGTTGTCATATCGTCCATCAACGATATATAGATCGTCTGATGGCGAATTGCCAGGAATGCGATTTCAAATTTTCGAGGGGAAACGAAAATCGGGATCGGCGGCGGCCTTCCGCGACGCTCCGCCGGGTTCGGCCGCTCTCCCTGTGCCTCGCAGGACGTTTCACTTCGCGAAGGCCGGCGCCGCCCCTCATCCGGCCCTTCGGGCCACCTTCTCCCCGTTCACGGGGAGAGGATGCTGGCAGGCAGGTGAGGGGCGGCGCCGGCGTTTGTGCCTCGAATCGTCCGCTACACGTAGCGGTTGACGATATTCTCGAGCAGCTCCTGCCGGCCGGAGCGCGGCTGCGGCTCGATGCCGTCGCCAAGCACCCGGGCGGAGATGTCCTCCAGCGTGCGCTTGCCGGCGAGCATCGCCTGCGCTTCCGGCTCCTGCCAGCCGGCGTAGCGCGCCTCGAGCGGGTCGCTGAGCGCCTTGTCCTCGAGCATCCTCGCGGCCGCCTTGAGGCCGCGCGCGCAGGTGTCGATGCCGCCGATATGGCCGATCAGCAGATCCTCGGCATCGAGCGACTGGCGCCTGAGCTTGGCGTCGAAATTGGTGCCACCGGTGGTGAAGCCGCCCGCCCTGAGGATCTCGTAATAGGCGAGCGCCGCTTCCGGCGCACTGTTCGGGAACTGGTCGGTGTCCCAGCCCGACTGGTAGTCGTTGCGGTTCATGTCGATCGAGCCGAAAACGCCGAGCGCGCTCGCCAGCGCCAGCTCGTGCTCGAAGGAGTGGCCGGCGAGGATGGCGTGGCCCTGCTCGATATTGAGCTTGACCTCGTTCTCCAGCCCGAAATCCTTGAGGAAGCCGTAGACCGTGGCGACGTCGTAGTCGTACTGGTGCTTGGTCGGCTCCTGCGGCTTCGGCTCGATCAGGATCGCGCCCTTGAAACCGATCCGGTGCTTGTAGTCGACCACCAGAGACAGGAAGCGGCCGGCCTGGGCGCGCTCGCGCTTCATGTCGGTGTTGAGCAGCGTCTCGTAGCCCTCGCGCCCGCCCCACAGCACGTAGTTCTCGCCGCCCAGCCGCTTCGTCACGTCGATGCACGACTTCACCGTCGCCGCCGCATAGGCGAAGACGTCCGGGTCCGGGTTGGTCGCCGCGCCCGCCATGTAGCGGCGGCGGGAGAACAGGTTCGCCGTGCCCCACAGCAGCCTGACGCCGGTCTCCTCCTGCTTGCCGGCGAAGACGTCGGCGATGGCGTCGAGGCGGGCGATGCATTCCGAAAGCGTGTCGCCCTCGGGCCGCACGTCGGCGGCGTGGAAGCAGTAGAACCGCGTACCGAGAATCCGGAACAGCTCGAAGGCGACGTCGGCCTTGCGCTGCGCAAGCTCCATCGTGTCGCCGAACCACGGCCGGGCGAAGGTGCGGCCGCCGAACGGGTCGCCGCCCTCCCAGTTGAAGGAGTGCCAGTAGGCGACGGCGAAGCGCAGATGGTCCTCCAGCCGCTTGCCCAGCACGACCTCGTCGGGGTTGTAATGGCGATAGGCCAGCGGATTGGTCGAATCCGGGCCCTCGTAGCGGATCGGGCCGATGTCGGCGAAAAAGCCGGTGCTCACGATGTTGCTCCTTTGATGGCGGGGTAGAGGGCGCGGTAGCGCCGGTAGGCGTCCCGGTAGGCCGGAACGAGCGCCGGGTCGGGCGCGATGGTCTCCGCGATTTCCGGCGGCGTGCAGACGGCGAGCGGGTCCGCGCCTTCGGCGGCGACGAGGCCGAGC
>JAEZXF010000500.1 GCA_023419995.1 Pseudomonadota bacterium
TGGCGGACGGGTTGCGCCGCGCCATGGCGGGCCCACCGCCGGACCTGAGCGGCGGCTACCGCTACCTGAAGCTGGAACGCATGGCCTACTACGTCCACAAGGACACCTATCGCAACGCGGTCGCCGGCCATGCCGGCGCCCTGCGCAAGGAGATCGCGGCGGTCGCGCCGCGCCGATCCAACGTCAAGCCGGCAACCTGAGGCGCCATCATGAGCGGTCCCGTACCCATCCAGTTCGATCCAACAAGCCTGATCCTGCTCAACGCCCTGCTGGCGTTGATGATGTTCGGCGTCTCGCTGACGCTGCGGCCCGCCGATTTCCGTCTGGTCGTCACCCAGCCGCGCCCCGTTTTTGCCGGGCTGTTCGCCCAGTTCCTGCTCTTGCCGGCGGCGACCTGCTTCGCCACGTGGTTCTTCGAGATCGATCCCGAGCTGTCGCTCGGCATGATCCTCGTCGCCGCATGTCCCGGCGGCGCGTTTTCCAATATTATGACCTGGATGGCGCGCGGCAACGTCGCCGTTTCAGTGAGCATGACGGCGGTGTCGAGCCTCGCTGCGACGGTGCTGACGCCGCTGAACTTCGCGATCTATGGCTGGCTGAATCCGTATACGCGCGACCTGCTCGTCTCCATCGCCGTCGACGGCAGCAACATCGTGCTTCTGGTGCTTGTCGTGCTGGGGCTTCCGCTGCTCCTGGGCATGTGGATCGGGCGGCTGTTTCCTGGGCTTGCCGCGCGCGTCGAGCCGCCGCTGCGCATCTTCGCCCTTCTTGTCTTTCTCGCTTTCGTCGCCATCGCCTTCAGCAACAACTTCACCCTGTTCGTCGAGCGCTTCCACACCTTCTTCTGGCTGGTCGTGGCGCACAACACCATGGCGCTGCTGCTTGGCGCGGTGATGGGTCGGCTGATGCGGCTCAACACGCCCGACCGGCGCGCCGTCACGCTCGAGGTCGGCATCCAGAACTCGGGCCTCGGGCTGGTGATCCTGTTCACCTTCATGCCCAATGCCGGCGGCATGATGCTGATCACCGCGTTCTGGGGCGTCTGGCATCTGGTGTCGGGCCTGACGCTGGCGAGCATCTGGGCACGGATCCCGATCCGGGACGGAGCGCCGGTTACCGGCGTTGCCGACGAGCGGACATGACGGCGGCACGTTCCGCCGGCGGGGAGGGCGCGCTGTGACCAAACGGGTGCTCATCACCGGGGCTGCCGGCTATGTCGGCAGCCTGCTCGGCAGCCGGCTGGCCGCGGATCTCCACGTCGTCGGCACCGACATCCGCCCGCGCTCCGACCTTCCCTTCGCCGTCACCGCGATGGACGTGCGCGACCCGGCGCTGGCGGACCTGCTCCGGGCCGAGGGCATCACCCATGTCGTGCACCTCGCCTCGGTGCTCGACGCGGGCAACGACCGCGCCCGCGAGTTCGACATCGACGTCAACGGCACCAGGAACGTTCTCGACTGCTGCCTCGCGGCGGGCGTCGGGCACGTCACCGTCACCAGCTCCGGCGCCGCCTACGGCTATCATGCCGACAACCCGGCATGGATCGACGAGAGCCAGCCGCTGCGCGGCAACCCCGAATTCGCCTACTCGGACCACAAGCGCCAGATCGAGGAGATGCTGGCGGACTATCGCAGCCGGCATCCGCGGCTGCGCCAGCTCGTCTTCCGCCCCGGCACCATCCTCGGCGCGACGACGCGGAACCTGATCACCAACCTGTTCAGGGCGAAGCGCATGCTGGCGATCCGCGGCAGCGCCTCGCCCTTCGTCTTCATCTGGGACGAGGACGTGGTCAGCGCCATCGAACACGGCCTGCGCGGGGACCGCAGCGGCATCTACAACATGGCCGGCGACGGCGCGCTGACGATCGCCGAGATCGCCGCCATCCTCGGCAAGCCGGTGCGCACCGTGCCGGCGGGGCTGGTCAAGGCGGCGCTGTGGGCCGCCCGCCGGCTCGGCATCGGCCGCTACGGGCCGGAGCAGGTCAACTTCCTCCGCTACCGCCCGGTGCTGGCCAACCGGCGGCTGAAGGAGGAGTTCGGCTACCGGCCGAGGAAGACCTCGGAAGAGACCTTCCGCTTCTATGTCGAGCACGCCCGCGCGCGGGGGGATCTATGAGCTGCGTCCTGATCACCGGGGCCGGCGGCGGGCTGGGCCGGGCGCTCGCGCGCGCCTTCAGCCGCCGCGGCCACGACCTCGTCCTGGCCGATCTCGACGCCGGGCAGTTGCGGGAGACCGCAGACGAGCTCGGAGACCCCGACCGCATCGTGCTGGTGGCCGGCGACATCACCGATCCCGCCCATCAGGAGGAGATCCTGGTCCGCGCGCAGACGCGCTTCGGCGGCGTGCGCGTGCTGGTCAACAATGCCGGCATCACCCATCGCTCGCCCGTCGCCCGGACCGACCCGAAGGTGCTGCGCAAGGTGATGCAGGTCGACTGGCAGGCCCCGCTCGAGCTGGCGCTGGCAGCGCTGCCGCAGCTGCAGGCGCACGGCGGCTCGATCGTCAACATCGGCTCGATGGCCGGCTGGATGCCGGTTCTGGGCCGGGCCGCCTATTGCGGTGCCAAGAGCGCGCTCGCCCAGTCCTTCGAGGTGCTGCGCTGCGAGCAGCAGCACAAGGGCGTCCACGTGCTGATGGCCTATCCCAGCTTCCTCGACACGGCGATCGAGCGCAACGCGCTCGGCTTCGACGGCAAGCCCGCCCGCCACGCGCGCTCCACCGTCGGCGCCCTCAAGGACGCCGACTGGATGGCCGAGCGCATCGTCGTGGCCCTGGAAAAGCGTCGGAAGCGCGTCTATTCCGACCGGGCGAGCGTCGCCGCCAGCCTTCTGTGGCGGCTGATGCCCGATCTTTACCAGCGCCTGATGATGCGCAAGTTCGCGGTGGAGCTCGAGCAGTGATCGACCCCTGGCTCCTGCTCGGAGCCTTCGTCCTTCTCGCCTACACGGTCGAGGCCGTGACGGGCTTCGGCAGCATCGTCATCGCGCTTTCGCTGGGCGCGCTGTTCCTGCCGATCCCCGAGCTGATGCCGGTGCTGGTGCCGCTGAACATCCTGCAGAGCGGCTATCTGACCTGGCGCTATCGCGACCGCATCCACATGCCGACCCTGCTGCGGCTGATCCTGCCGCTGATGGCCGCCGGCACGCTGGTCGGCTATCTCCTGCGCCCGTCGCTGGGCGGGGCGCTGCTGCAGACCCTGTTCGGGCTGCTGATCGTCTGGTTCGCCAGCCGCGAGCTGTGGCGCA
>JAEZXF010000557.1 GCA_023419995.1 Pseudomonadota bacterium
CCGCGGTCTGCTCCAGGGTGCGGCTGCCGGCCGAGCCCAGCGACACGACGAGGTCGGGGAGATCGCCCGAGGCCGCCAGCCGCGCGAGGGCCGCGCCGGCGGCGATGCCGGCCTCGACCGGGCCGACGCCGGTCATCAGGGCGGCGAAGCGGGCCCTGAGGTGCGGGCCGTATTCCTGCTCGACGGCCATGACGAACAGGGCGCGCCGGCCGCCGATGCGCGTGACGGGCGGCTCAGCCCTCGATGCCGGCACGGCCGCTCACCGCCATGATGGTCGCGGTCATGGTGGCGACCATGCGCGCCTCGCCCTCGCCGTCGTAGGCGTAGGCCTGCCCGTCGGCGACGATGATGGTGCGGCCGGGCTTGGTCACCTGCCCGCGAAACAGGAAGCGCTCGCCCTTGGCCGGCGCCAGGAGGTTGATCTTGAACTCGATGGTCAGCACGGCGGCGTCGATCGGCATCACCGAGTAGGCGGCGTATCCGCAGGCGGAATCGAGCGCGGTCGAGATGATGCCGGCATGGAGAAAGCCGTGCTGCTGGGTGAGGGCGGCCCGGAAGGGCATCTCGATCTCGACCTCGCCCGGATTTACGCGGGTCAGCTCGGCGCCGATCGTCGCCATGATCTGCTGGCGCGCGAAGCTCGCCCGCACGCGGGCCTCGAAATCGCCGGAGGGCTCGAACCTGACAGACATAGCGGTCTCCCTTGCCATCTGCCCGCTTATTGCAGAGGGACCGGATGCAGGCAACGCCGGATTTCGCGGTGCAGCAGAAGATCAGTTGAGCCACCAGATCGACGCCGTCAGCAGCGTCGCGAACGCCACCCACGCGCCGTAGGGCAGGAAGAGCAGCGCCGCGGGACGGTCGCGATCCCAGGCGAGGACCACGAAGCCGGCTATGGCGCCGAGCAGGGCGAGGATGACCGCGAGCGCCCAGCCGACGGCCTGCAGGCCGAAGAAGACAGGGGTCCACAGGAAGTTGAGGCCGAGCTGCAGCCACCACGCGGTCATCGCGCCGCGCGTGTCGCGCAGGCGCCAGATGCGCCACCCGGCCACGGCGATGGCGACGTAGAGCACGGTCCAGACCGGCGCGAAGACCCAGGCGGGCGGGTTGAAGGGCGGCTTCTCCAGCCCGGCATACCAGGCGCCGGGCGGGTTGGCGGTGCCGAGGAGCAGGCCGCTGCCGACAACAAGGACGAGGAACAGGACGAGCGGGAGAAAGCGGAGCATGGCGGACCCGGAGAGAGAGACTGCCGCTAAACGGCCGAGGGCGGGCGTGGTTCCCGCCGGGGCCCGCCTTTCCTCAGGCCGCGCCGCGCTCCAGCACGGCGGCGAAGAAGCCGTCCGTGCCCGTCGTCGCCGGCGTCAGCACGACGCCATGGCCGGTGAAGCGCGGCAACGGTGCGGCGTCGCCGAAATGCGACCGCCACACTCCCTGCGGATCGGCGGCGGCAAAGGCCTGGTTCCTCGCCAGGAAGGCCTCGATCTGGCGGCCGTTCTCGGCCGGGAAGATCGAGCAGGTGACGTAGACGAGCCTGCCGCCCGGCTTCACGTAGCCGGCGGCGGCGTCGAGGATCGCCGCCTGCTCGCCGGTGCGCACGCCGAGCTGGCGCTCCGTCAGCCGCCATTTCGCGTCGGGACGACGCCTCCAGGTGCCCGAGCCGGTGCAGGGCGCATCGACCAGGACGAGGTCCATGCGGCCCGCGAGCGGGGCGAGCGCGCCCTCCCCGGCCACGGTCTGCACGTTGCGCGCGCCGGCGCGGCGCAGGCGGTCGAAGATCGGCGCGAGGCGCTGCTTCTCGGAATCGTGGGCGAAGATCTGGCCGCGGTTCTCCATGGCGGCGGCCAGCGCCAGCGTCTTGCCGCCGGCTCCGGCGCAGTAGTCCAGCACCTGCATGCCGCCGTCCGCGCCGGCGAGGGTGGCGGCGATCTGCGAACCGAGGTCCTGCACCTCGAACCAGCCCTTCTGGAAGGCGGGTTCGGCCTGGACGTTGGGATGGCGGCCGCCGCCCTCGATGGGCGGGATGCGCAGGGCGTCGGGCAGCATGCCGGCGGGCGCGGCCCCCGCGTCCTTGAGTTCGTCAAGAACCTTCTGCGGGGTCGCGGCCAGCGTGTTGACGCGCAGGTCGAGCGGCGGACGGGCGGCAAGGGCGGCAAGCTCGGCCACCCATTCCGTCCCGAACGCCTCCTCGGCCAGCGGCACGCACCAGTCGGGACAGTCCGCCTGCACGGCGGGCGGCGCGTCGGCGAGCGACCGCGCGGAAAGCTGGTCGAGCTCGGAGCCGTCCAGCGGCTGCGGCGCGAAGCGGTCGCCGTCGAGCGCATGGTTGAGGGAGCCGGCGTCCATGCCCCATTCGAGCACCAGCGCGCCGAAGCCCAGCGCGCGCGGGCCGTCGCTGTCGAACAGCCACGCGGCGGAGCGCTTCCTGCGCAGGGCGTCGTAGACGATGTTGCCGACCGCGGCGCGGTCGCCGGAGCCGGCGAAGCGATGGGAGAGGCCCCAGTCCTTGAGCGCGTCTGCCGCCGGGCGGTGCCGCCGCTCGATGTCCTCAAGCACTTCGATGGCTGCCGCCAGCCTGCCGCCCAGTCGCATGTGTCCGCTCCAACGCCGGTTGCCCGAAAGGCGGCCTTGCTAGCCGCCCCCGGCGCCGAACACAAGCGCGAAGCGAAATCGAAGCCGGCTCGGGGTCAGGCCTGGAGGACCACCACGTTCGCCCCCACCGGCACGCGCTCGAACAGGTCGACCACGTCGTGGTTCAGCATGCGGATGCAGCCGCTGGACATCGCATGGCCGATCGAGTTCGGCTGGTTGGTGCCGTGGATGCGGAACATGGTGTCGGTGCTGCCGCGGTAGAGGTAGAGAGCGCGCGCGCCGAGCGGGTTGCCGAGGCCGCCGGGCATGCCGCCGGCATACTGGCGGTTGCGCGCGTCGCGCTGCATCATGTTCTCGGTCGGGGTCCAGCTCGGCCATTCGGCCTTGCGGCCGACGGTGGCGTTGCCGCGCAGCGCGAGGCCGGCGCGCCCGACCCCGACGCCGTAGCGGATGGCGCGGCCGTCGCCGAGAACGTAGTAGAGGCGGCGCTCGGGCGTATCGACCACGACGGTGCCCGCCTTGTGCCGGGTGTCGTAGTCCACCTCGCGGCGGCGCAGCTCGGGCTTGATCTTCTCGGGCGAGAGGGCGGGCAGCGGGAAGCGCGGGTGCGGGACCGCGGCGTAGTTCTGGTAGTCGCTGCCGAAATTGCCGCTGACGCAGCCGGCGAACACCAGCGGAAGTCCAATCACAAAGCCCCTGCGCGAGATCGTCATGCGTCCCCCAAAACCCTCGATTCGTTTCCCCGAAGCACTAGTAAATCATGGTTAACGAAAACCTGACGCGACGGAAAGTCAGGAAGACGTTACCGGCGGCGAAACGAAAACGGGCGCGGATCGCTCCGCGCC
>JAEZXF010000061.1 GCA_023419995.1 Pseudomonadota bacterium
CGGTGAAACCTGTTACCGCTTCAACCATCGCAACGAGGACCTAAAGCCATTGATCATCAAGCTCTTGAAGTCCACAAACGTCGAGAAGATCGAGTTCAATCCGGTCCAGTTCAGTTAGGCATTACCAAAAATATTAACCGTGGCCGGTCCGCGCCCGGCCGTCTGCGTCAATAGCCGGGCCGGCGGCAAAAGCGCTCAGGCGTGGAGCGCGTGGCCGAGCGCCTTGAGCGCGGCTTCCTGGAAGCCCTCGCTCTGTGTCGGGTGGGCGTGGATCGTGCCGGCGACGTCCTCCAGCCGCGCGCCCATCTCGACGGCGAGCGAGAAGGCGGCCGACAGCTCCGACACGCCGGAGCCGACGGCCTGGATGCCCAGCACCAGGTGGTTGTCGGCGCGCGCCACCACCCGCACGAAGCCGGCCTCGCCCTGAAGCGTCATGGCGCGGCCGTTGGCCGAGAACGGGAACTGGCCGATCTTCACCTCGGCGCGGGTCTCGCGCGCCTCGTCGGGCGACAGGCCGACCGAGACCACCTCGGGGTCGGTGAAGCAGACGGCTGGAATGGCGCGCTTGTCCCAGGCGCGGCGGTGGCCGGCGACGATCTCGGCCACCATCTCGCCCTGCGCCATGGCGCGGTGGGCCAGCATCGGCTCGCCGGTGACGTCGCCGATGGCGTAGATGCCGCGCATCGAGGTGCGGCAGCGCTCGTCGATGCGGATGAAGGGGCCGGCGCGGTCGAGGTCGATCTCCTCCAGCCCCCAGCCCTCGGTCGCGGGCTTCCTGCCCACGGTGACGAGGACGCGGTCGGCGGGGATGTCCTGCACCTTGCCGCTCGCCGTCTCGACCGTCAGCGCGTCGCCTGCCTGGGAGAGCCCCTTCGCCTTCGCGCCGGTCAGCACGGTGACGCCCAGCGCCTCGAGCCGCCTCGCCACCGGCCTGGTGAGCTCGGCGTCGTAGAGCGGCAGGATGCGCGGCAGCGCCTCGACGACGGTGACCTTCGCGCCGAGCTTGGCGAAGGCGGTGCCGAGCTCCAGCCCGATATAGCCGCCGCCGACGACGGCGAGGGTGGACGGCACGGCCTTCAACGACAGCGCCTCGGTGGACGAGATCACCTTTCCAGACGGGCCGCCGAAGGGCAGGAACGGCAGCTCCACCGGCACAGAGCCGGTGGCGATGACGATGGTCTCGGCGCGGATGACCTGCGTGCCGGTCTCCGTCTCGACCTCGACGGTGCGGCCGTCGCGGAAGCGCGCCCAGCCCTCGATCGACTTGACCTTCGCCTTCTTGAGCAGGCCGGCGACGCCGGTGTTCAGCCGGCCGACGATGCCGTCCTTCCAGGCGACCGCCTTCGCCATGTCGATGGCCGGCGAGGCGAGCGAGATGCCGAGCGGGTCGCGGCCCGCCGCCATCTCGCGGACCTTGAAGAACTCGTCGGCGGCATGGATCAGGGCCTTGGACGGGATGCAGCCGACATTGAGGCAGGTGCCGCCCGGCTTCCTCGCCTCCACGATCATGGTGTCGATGCCGAGTTGGCCGGCGCGGATGGCGCAGACATAGCCGCCGGGGCCGGCGCCGACGACGAGGAGCTTGCAGGAGATTTCCTTCATGGTCTTGCCTTTCGGTTGCTCCTCATCCCCGTGCCGGTTCCTTCTCCCCGTTGACGGGGGGAAGGGGAACGGCCGCAACGCCCGAGGCTTCCTCTCGCTGCTCGCG
Organism: Pseudomonadota bacterium; assembly: GCA_023419995.1. Lineage (GTDB taxonomy): Bacteria > Pseudomonadota > Alphaproteobacteria > Rhizobiales > Rhizobiaceae > Aerobium. The sequence goes on from JAEZXF010000061.1 coordinate 1,709, forward strand.
GGGAGAGGGCAAGCGTGAGGGGCAGCGGGGATCGTCTCGGCGTTCCGGACATCGTCTCACCCTTCCATGAAGATCAGCGCCGGGGTCTCGAGCAGCGTCTTCAGGCGCTGCACGAACACGGCGGCATCCCAGCCGTCGACCACGCGATGGTCGAAGGAGGAGGAAAGGTTCATCATCTTGCGCGGCACGAACTGCGTGCCGTCCCAGACCGGGCGCACCGTCATCTTGTTGACGCCGACGATGGCGACTTCCGGATGGTTGATGACCGGGGTGGTGGCGACGCCGCCGAGCGCGCCGAGCGAGGTAATGGTGATGGTGGAGCCGGAAAGCTCCTCGCGCGTCGCCGTGCCGGAGCGCGCGGCGTCCGCCAGCCGGCCGATCTCGGCCGCGCAGTCCCACAGGTCGCGGGCCTCGGCATGGCGCAGCACCGGCACGACGAGGCCAGCGGGCGTCTGCGCCGCGATGCCGATATGGACGCCGCCGTGGCGGTGGACGATGCCCGCCTCGTCGTCATAGAGCGCGTTGATCTGCGGCTGCTCGGCCACCGCCCTGACGATGGCGCGGGCGAGGAAGGGCAGGAGCGTCAGCTTGGGCCGCTCGCTGCCGGCCGGGCGCTTCTCGCCGTTCAGCTTGCCGCGCAGCTCCTCCAGCGCGGTGATGTCGACCTCCTCGACATAGGTGATGTGCGGGATGCGCGCCTTGGCGATCTGCATCTTCTCGGCGATCCTGCGGCGCAGGCCGACGACCTTGATCTCCTCGACCGCCGTGTTCGGCCTGAGGCCGGCCGCGACGGGCGCGCTGCCGCGGGCGATGAAGCCGTCGAGGTCGTCGTGGGTGATGCGGCCGGCCGGCCCGCTTCCCGCCACCTGGCGCAGGTCGACGCCCGCCTCGCGGGCGCGCAGGCGCACCGCCGGGGAGGCGAGGGGGCGCTCGCCCTCGGGC
>JAEZXF010000064.1 GCA_023419995.1 Pseudomonadota bacterium
CATCCGCTCCGTCATCGACAATGTCGAGCTCGATTGCGAGTGCCGGGCGCGGCTCGACGAGGCGCTCGGCCGTTTCGCCGCGCTCGAGCAGCAGCGCACCATGCGCCAGCACCTCGTCCTCGCGCGCCAGCACCGCGAGCGGATCAAGGCGATCCTCGACTTCCTGCACGAGGTCGACGACCTGATGATCAACGAGCCGGACCGCAGCGTCTATACCGAGCTCGCCCTCCTGTTCGAGGAGGCCGCCTCCATCGCCATAGAGGGCGCGTCGGCCATGCACAGCCTCGCCGCGCTGCGCCCCGAGCGCGGCCCCGACGAGGCCTGACCCGCCGCGGCGCGGGCGCGGCTCAGGCCGCGGCCGACGACCCCTGCCGCACGGTCGAGATGCAGTCGAGCATCTCGGCGGCGTAGGTCTGCGCCCGGTCGCGCCCGGCCTGCGAGGGCAGCCGCTCGCCGAGATCGAGGTAGCAGTCGAGCAGCAGCTCGACCGCCGGCCGCAGCCGGGCCGAGACCTCCGGCCTGACGCTGCGCAGGAGCTGGGTGTCGCCGAGCGAGGCATGGGCGAGCGCGCCGGCGCGTGAACGCGCCGCCTTCGCGTGTCGGTCGAGGCCCTTGGCCCGCGGATCCGGCGCCTCGTCGTGGGCCGCCTCGTCGAGAAGCGCCGCCACCCGGTTCTCCAGCGCCGGCAGGGTCCAGCCCTCGCCCTCCGCCATCGCGGCCCGGCCCTCGTGGAAGGCCCGGCGCCGCTCGCGCCGCAGGCGCGCGACATGGTCGAGCTCCTCCCGCGCCATCTGCTCGGCGGCCTCGCGCAGCTCCTTCGTCGGGCTCTGTGCCGCGACATAGGTCCAGAAGGCGAAGGCCCGCTCCTCGTTGCGCACGGCCATCGAGAAGGCGCGATAGGCGCTGAGCAGCTCGGGCGCGACGCTTGCCGCACCCTCGTCGTCGAACGTGGAATCGGGTGTCCGCTTCAGCGCGGAGGCGTCCGGCTCCTTGCCGGTCAGGCGCTTCGACCAATGGCCGACATTGCCGAGATGCATGGTCTCCTCGGCCACCAGCCGCTCGAACACCTCGGCGAGCTTGGGGCGATTCTCGCGGTGCATGCGGCGCGCGAGCTCGCAATAGCCGTCGATGGCCTCGCGCTCCATCGCCGCCGCCACGGCGAACAACTCGTCCAGCGAGGTGATGGCGGTGAAGGGCTCTGCGTCGAGCAGCGGCATGGCGGATCGCTCCCTTGCTTCAAGTCACAATGTCGCACTGCAAAAACGGGGATGGTTTGCGCCAGATCAAATCGGCACTCGAAATACTACTTATCGTTTTCGGCATTGGACCCCCGTTCAAGAAAGCCAGCCGTCTTGGTCAGCCTCATGCCTATGCCCCTACACCGTCGGACCGGCCCGGTCTTTGACGGGATCCGTGCTTTTCTCGTTCTGCCGCTGCTCGCGGCGCTTTTCGCGTTCGCCTTCGCGGTGCAGCCGGCGCAGGCGTCGCGGCTGGTGGAATTCCTGCCCAAGGTGCAGCCGGCCGAGCTGTTCGAGGGGGCCGACCGGTTCGGCGAAGCCGTGGGCGATCCGGCGATCGTGCCGGTCTACCGGGGCGACGCGCTCGCCGGCTACGCCTTCCTCAACTCCGATTTCACCAGCGCCACCGGCTATTCCGGCAAGCCTATCCACATCGTCGTCGGGCTCGATCCCGAGGGCGTGCTGCGCGGCCTGAAGATGGTCGAGCACCACGAGCCGATCGTGCTGATCGGCATTCCCGAGAAGGAGGTCGTCGCCTCGCTCAACGCCCTGATCGACCAGGACATCGGCCGCGTCGCCGCCGGCGCGCAGCGTCCGCCGCAGGTCGATATCGTCTCGGGCGCCACCGTCACCGTGCTGGTCATGGGCGACAGCGTCGTGCGCGCCTCGGTGCGGCTGATTCGCAGCGGCCGGCTCGGCGGCGAAGGCGTCGTCGCCGGCGGCGCGCCCGCCCCGACCGAGATCCGCAGCGTCGACCTGACGAAGACAGAGGCGAAGGACTGGGCGACGCTCACCGGCGACGGCTCGGTGCGCACCCTGCGCCTCACCGTCGGCGAGGTCACGGAGGCCTTCACCCGCGCCGGCGAGGCCCAGGCAGCGGCCCGTCCGGAGACGCCGAACCCCGAGGACACCTTCATCGAGCTCTACATGGCCCCGGTCAGCGTGCCGTCGATCGGCATCAGCCTGCTCGGCCAGACGGGTTACGACAGGCTGGCGAAGAAGCTGAAGGACGGACGGCAGGCGCTGCTGATCGCCGGCGACGGCGCCTATTCCTTCAAGGGGTCGGGCTACGTGCGCGGCGGCATCTTCGACCGCATCGAGCTGATGCAGGACGGCCAGGGCGTGCGCTTCCGCGACCGCGACCACACGCGGCTGGGCGACCTTGCCGCCGACGGCGCGCCGCGGCTGCGCGAGATCGCGCTGTTCATGATCCCGGAGGACTTCGTCTTCGACGTGACGGCGCCGTGGGAGCTCCAGATGCTGGTGCAGCGCGCCTGGGGCGCGCGCGACAAGGCGACCCTGCCCTTCGACCTCGGCTACGCGCTGCCCGCCCAGTACGTGAAGGTGGAGGCCGCCCCCGCCCCGGCGACGCCGCCGGCCGCGGCGGAAGCCGAAGCCCCGCAGGCGCCCGGAACCGCGGAGGAGGCGCTCACGCCCTTCGACGGCGAGGAGGAGCCGCTGTGGGTCAAGATGTGGCGCATGAACGCGGTGTCGATCGTCATCACCGCAGTCGCGCTTCTCGTCCTCACCGCCATCTTCTTCTTCCAGGACTGGCTGTCGCGCCGGCCGCTGCTGCGCGTGTGGGTGCGCCGCTCCTACCTCGCCTTCGTGCTGGTCTGGCTCGGCTGGTACGCCAACGCCCAGCTCTCGGTGGTCAACGTCTTCACCTTCACCAACGCGCTGATGACCGGCTTCCACTGGGAATTCTTTCTGTCGGCGCCGCTGATCTTCATCCTGTGGGCCGCGGTGGCGGTGGGGCTGCTGTTCTGGGGCCGCGGGCCGTTCTGCGGCTGGCTGTGCCCGTTCGGCGCGCTGCAGGAGCTGACCAACAACATCGCCCAGTGGCTGAAGGTACCGCAGATCACGGTGCCCTTCTGGCTGCACGAGCGGCTGTGGCCGATCAAGTACATCATCTTCCTCGGCCTGTTCGGGCTGTCGCTCTACTCGGTGGCGCTGGCGGAGGTGTTCGCCGAGGTCGAGCCGTTCAAGACGTCGATCATCCTCAAGTTCGCCCGCGAATGGCCGTTCGTGATCTTCGCCCTGACGCTGCTGGCGATCGGCCTGTTCATCGAGCGCTTCTACTGCCGCTACCTGTGCCCGCTGGGTGCGGCGCTCGCCATTCCCGGCCGCATCCGCATGTTCGAGTGGCTGAAGCGGTGGCCCGAATGCGGTTCGCCCTGCCAGCGCTGCGCCAAGGAATGCCCCGTGCAGTCGATCCACCCCGAAGGGCAGATCAACGTCAACGAGTGCATCTACTGCATGCACTGCCAGGAGCTTTACCACGACGACCAGCGC
>JAEZXF010000079.1 GCA_023419995.1 Pseudomonadota bacterium
CCTCGCGATAGCCGTCGAGTTCGCGGTGCAGCGACAGGATGAGCGAGGTGTTCTCGGCGATCTTGAGCGTGGCAGGCGTCACCTCGACGCCAAGCGCCCGAAGCTTGGACACCTCGGCGACGAAGGCGTGCGGGTCGAACACCACGCCGTTGCCGACGACGGAGAGCTTGTTCTGGCGCACCACGCCCGAAGGCAGCAGCGACAGCTTGTAGGTCTTGCCGTCGACCACCAGCGTATGGCCGGCATTGTGCCCGCCCTGGAACCGCACGACGACGTCGGCGCGCTCGGAAAGCCAGTCGACGATCTTGCCCTTGCCCTCGTCGCCCCACTGCGAACCGACGACCACCACATTGGCCATGAAGACATTCCTCTTCTACTGCCGCCCTCATTTCCTGCTGCCGGAGGCGGCCGTGCCCGGCGAAACGACAGGCCTCTATAGCCGCAAGCCGGCCACAGCGCGACCCCCGGAACGCGCACCATTGCAGGTTCCGGCAGGGTTCTGGCGCTGTTTAGCCGAGTTGTGGCGCATTTACACGCCGGGCGCGGCGGAATAAGCCCCACCGATGTTCCGCAACGCCTACGTCCTCCTGCTGCTGCCGACGCTCTTCTGGGGCGGCAACGCCGTCGCCGGCAAGCTCGCCGTCGACCACATCTCGCCGATGGTGCTGAACGCGATGCGCTGGGCGCTGGCGTCGGCGATCATGCTGGCGATCGGCCTGCCGCAGCTGCGGCGCGACTGGCCGGTGGTGCGGCGCAACCTCGTCCTCCTCGCGGCGCTGGGCGCCGGCGGCTTCTCGCTGTTCAACGCGGCGATGTACTCGGCGCTCCAGTTCACCAGCGCCATCAACGTCTCGATCGAGCAGGCGGGCATGCCGATGCTGATCTTCGCCGCCAACTTCCTGCTCTACCGCATGGGGGTCACGCCCGGGCAGATCGTCGGCTTCACCATGTCGCTCGTCGGCGTCGCGCTGACGGCGAGCCATGGCGACCTGACCCGGCTGGCAGAGCTCGACCTCAACCGCGGCGACCTGATGATGCTCGTCGGCATCGGCATCTATTCCGCCTACACGGTGGCGCTGCGCTACAAGCCGCCCGTGCACTGGCACAGCCTGATGCTGGTGATGTGCATCGCCGCCTTCGTCGCCACGCTGCCCTTCGTGGCATGGGAGTGGAACACCGGGCGCATGATCCTGCCCGACGCGCGCGGCTGGGCGCTGGTCGGCTATACCGCGATCTTCCCCTCGGTGCTGTCGCAGGTGTTCTACATCCGCGGCGTCGAGCTGATCGGCGCCAACCGGGCGGGGCTGTTCATGAACATGGTGCCGATCTACGGTACGCTGTTGTCGGTGCTGGTCATCGGCGAGGCCTTCCACCTCTATCATGCCATGGCCATCGTGCTGGTTCTCGGCGGCATCTGGCTCGCCGAGCACAGCGGCAGGAAGCGCGCGGCGCGCGAAGGCTGAACGCGCGCGGAGGAGCTATCGCGAGGGATCGATCCATCCGGCCACGGCCTCGATCGCCGCCGGAACGATCGTCACGCCGATATGGCCCATGCCGGGCAGGAGAAGATAGGTTCCGCCCGAGCTGCGGGCCGAGATGACGCTTTCATAGCGGTCGGCGAAGAACGCCTCGTCGTTCTCGCCCGCCAGCAGCAGGAAGGGCTGTACCATGTGGGCGAGGTCGGCACCGTAGTCCGCGCGCGGCGCGAAAGACTGGTTGAGCCGGAAGCTGTAGCGCGTGGTCGCCGTCCGGCCGTAGGGGCCGTCGAGAACCCTTGCCGGCATCGCGAACGAGATGACCGGCAGATCGTTGAAGGCGGTGACGTGCAACGCGTTCAGCATGGTCAGGCCGACGATCCGCCCCGTCGCCGCGTGCGCCCAGCCGCCCGAACCCGGTTTCGTCGTCGGAGCGTCGTACCTGAGGAACGGCGCAAGCAGGATGAACCTGTCCGCCAGCGCGCCGTGCGGGCCGCCGGCGAAGCGCACGACGAGCCCGCCGCCCGAGGAATGACCGCCGACGATCACCTCGTCGAAGGCGTTGCCGGCTTTCATGAAGGCGATGAGGTCGGCAAGGTCGTCCTCGAGCTGACCGATGTAGTCGACGTCGCCGCGTCGCTCGGGGCTCGGCCCGTGCCCGCGCAGATCGGGGACGACGACCTTGCCCAGGCCCCGTCCGGCCAGAGCCCGTGCCATCGCGTGGAACTGCATCCCGTGCCAGCCGGAGCCATGGATCAGGACAATCAGCCGGCGCGCGGCGGCAGGGCCTTCATAGTGGCGGAAATGCAGTGTCGACCCGTTGCGCGCCCGATAGGGCTGCATCCCGGGCAGGTCGTCATAGGAGCCGGAAATGGCCCCGGCGAAATCGAGCGGGCCGTCTTTCGCCACGTCGGTGGGCGGGCTGTCGAAGGCGACGATCGCGCCGACGGCAAGCGCTGCGACCACGGGGACTGCCAGCAGGATTGTCGTTGCCCGTCCCAATGAAATGCACGCTCCGCGATTGAAGCCCGGTCTGTCGAACCACGTATCGACCACACCGTCATGACCGGGCGGTGACAGGCCGCGCGCCGGCGAAGACGACATCCGGCCGGAGCCCGAAAACAGGCTCCGGCCGGATCGGGATGCGTTTGCGGCGGAAGGTCAGATCGCGACGTCGAAGTGCAGCGGCTTGGCCGAATCGATCCGCGGTTCGGCGCGCAGCGCGTCGAGGACGGCCTGCGGCACTGGCGCGTCGAGATAGAGCAGCGCCAGCGCGTCGCCGCCCGCCTTGTCGCGGCCGAGCTGGAAGTTGGCGATGTTGACGCCGTGCGTGCCGCAGATGGTGCCGAGCAGGCCGATGATGCCGGGCACGTCCTTGTTGGTGGTGTAGAGCATGTGCTCGCCCACCTCGGCGTCGAGGTTGATGCCCTTGATCTGGATGAAGCGCGGCTTGCCGTCGGAGAAGACTGTGCCGGCGATCGAGCGGGTGCGCAGCTCGGTCTTGACCGTCAGCTTGATGTAGCCGTCGAACACGCCCGACTTGTCGCGCTTGATCTCCGACAGGATGACGCCGCGTTCCTTGACCATGATCGGGGCGGAAACCATGTTGACGTCGGAGACCTGCGGCCGGATCAGGCCGGCGAGCGCGGCGCTGGTCAGGGCACGGGTGTTCATCTCGGCGGTCGCGCCGTCGAACAGGATCTCGACCTCCTGGATCGGCTCCTCCGTCACCTGGCCGACGAAGGTGCCCAGCACCTCGGCGAGCTTGATGAACGGCTTGAGGCGCGGCGCCTCCTCGGCGGTGATCGAGGGCATGTTGATCGCGTTCGACACCGCGCCCTTGACCAGGTAGTCGGACATCTGCTCGGCGACCTGAAGCGCCACGTTCTCCTGCGCTTCCGAGGTCGACGCGCCGAGATGCGGCGTGCAGACGACGTTGTCCATGCCGAACAGCGGGCTTTCCGTCGCCGGCTCGACCTCGAACACGTCGATGCCCGCGCCCGCGACCTTGCCGCTCTTCAGCGCCTCGATCAGGTCGGCCTCGACGATCAGGCCGCCGCGCGCGCAGTTGATGATGCGCACGCCGTCCTTCATCCTGGCGAAGGCCTCCTTGTTGATGATGCCGCGCGTCTTGTCGGTCATCGGCGTGTGCAGCGTGATGAAGTCGGAGCGGGCGAAGACGTCGTCGAGCTCGACCTTCTCGACGCCGAGTTCCTGGGCGCGCCCTTCCGACAGGAAGGGGTCGTAGGCGATGACGTGCATCTTCAGCCCGATGCCGCGGGTGGCGACGATCGAGCCGATGTTGCCGCAGCCGATGACGCCCAGCGTCTTGCCGGTGATCTCGACGCCCATGAAGCGGTTCTTCTCCCACTTGCCGGCATGGGTCGAGGCGTTGGCCTCGGGCAGCTCGCGGGCGACGGCGAACATCAGCGCGACGGCGTGCTCGGCGGTGGTGATCGAGTTGCCGAAGGGCGTGTTCATGACGATGATGCCGCGCCGCGAGGCGGCCGGGATGTCGACGTTGTCGACGCCGATGCCGGCTCGGCCGATCACCTTCAGGTTGGTGGCGGCGGCGATCAGCTTCTCGGTCGCCTTGGTGGCGGAACGGATCGCCAGGCCGTCATACCGGCCGATCACCTCGAGGAGCTTCTCCTTGTCCTTGCCGAGGTCGGGCAGGTAGTCGACCTCGACGCCGCGATCCTTGAAGATCTGGACGGCGGTGGGGGAAAGCTTGTCGGAAACGAGCACGCGGGGCGCCATGGTGGCCTCCTTCGTCATCAGTGCTGGATGGGTGCGGGAAACGAGGGCCGCCGGCGGCGGCCCCGAAACGGATCAGGCTGCCGCCTTGAGCGCCGCCTTCTGCGTGGCGAAGGCCCAGTCGAGCCACGGGCCGAGCTTCTCGAGATCGGCGGTCTCGACCGTGGCGCCGGCCCAGATGCGCAGGCCGGGAGGCGCGTCGCGATAGGCGCCGATGTCGAAGGCGACGCCTTCCTTGTCGAGCAGGTTTGCCACGCCTTTGGCGAAGGCTCCTTGCGCGTCGGCGTCGAGCGCGGCGATCTCGGGATCGACGATCGACAGGCACACCGAGGTGTTCGAGCGCGTCGCGGGATCGGCGGCGAGGTTGGCGAGCCAGCCGCTCTTCTCGACGAAGGCGTCGAGCGCGGCGAAATTGGCGTCGGCGCGGGCGACGAGCCCGTCGAGCCCGCCGATCGACCGCGCCCATTCGAGCGCGTCGATATAGTCCTCGACGGCGAGCATCGACGGCGTGTTGATCGTCTCGCCCTTGAAGATGCCCTCGATCAGCTTGCCGCCCTTGGTCATGCGGAAGATCTTGGGCATAGGCCATGCCGGCGTGTAGCTTTCCAGCCGCTCGACGGCGCGGGGCGACAGGATCAGCATGCCGTGCGCGGCCTCGCCGCCCAGCACCTTCTGCCAGGAGAAGGTGACGACGTCGAGCTTCGCGAAGTCGAGCCGCTGGGCGAAGGCGGCCGAGGTCGCGTCGCAGATGGTCAGGCCCTGCCGGTCGGCCGGGATGAAGCCGGCGTCCGGCACGCGCACGCCCGAGGTGGTGCCGTTCCAGGTGAAGACCACGTCGCGGTCGAAATCGATCTGCGCGAGGTCGGGCAGCCGGCCGTAGTCGGCCTCGATCCTGCGCACGTCGGGCAGCTTCAGCTGCTTGACGACGTCCGTCACCCAGCCGGAGCCGAACGATTCCCACGCGACCACGTCGACGCCGCGCTGGCCGAGCAGCGACCACAGCGCCATCTCGACCGCGCCGGTGTCGGACGCCGGCACGATGCCGATGCGCCAGTCGGCTGGGACCTGGAGGATCTCGCGGGTGAGGTCGATCGCGTGCTGCAGCTTGGTCTTGCCGACCTTGGCGCGGTGCGAGCGGCCGAGCGGGGCGTCACGAAGCGCTTCAAGCGACCATCCGGGACGCTTGGCGCAGGGACCAGAGGAGAAATTGGGATTGGCCGGACGCACGTCCGGCTTGGAAATGTTCGTCATAGCGGTTCTACCCTTTCAGATAGCACGCCTCTCGGTGGGGAGAGGTGGCCCGCCGCGGCAATTACGCCTGCGCGAAAAAAAGCGCAAGGGGGCAAAAGGAAGCCCGCGCGATTTCGCGCCTTCCCGCCGCAGGGGCGCGGAATCGACAGGCCGCCGCTTCCGTGGCATCGTCCGGGACGGGGCGAGGATCGGGCGCATGGGTGAACGAACACGCGAGGAAGTCCTCGAGGCGCGGCGGTTGATCCTCGCGCATTCGCGGGACCGTGCCCGCATCGCCGGCGAGTTCCAGGGCCAGTACGGCAAGTGGCTCGTGGCGTCGCTGCTCCTGGTCCACGGCGCGGCGTTCGGCTTTCTCGCCACCAGCGAGGAGATGTCGCGGGCCTACCTTCCCCATGTCTTCTGGTGGCCGGTTGCCGGCCTCGTGTTGGCGCTGGCCTGCGGCTTCCTCACCTGGGTCAACTGGGGGCTGCATCTCAACGCCGAGCTTTCGGTCGACGTGAGCACGCTCCACGACCTCGACCGCGACTGGCCCGTCGTCGACCGCCGCATCACCCGCTGGGTGAGCCCGACCTTCTGGCTCGCCGTCCTCAGCGGTGCGGGCTCGGCCCTGTGCATCCTCGCCGGCGCCCTCGTCGCCTTCCTGCGCATGCCGGCAACGACGTAAGCATATACTTACGTGGTTTTGCATTGCAGCATCGACCTTGCGGTGCTTGCGGTTTCGTTGCGCCGTGGCAGGCTGGGCGGGCCGCGAGGCGACATTCCTGCGGCGGTGTAATCCCGGCTACTGAGGGGAGGAAGCGAATTCGCTATGGCTGATCCCGACAAGAAAACCGAAACAGGTCGAAGCGGAGCCGAAGGGGAGGCGGATGCGATGACCATTCACGACGTGCATCTCGTCCAGCCGCCGATCGTGCCGTGGATCGCCTTCCGCGACCAGGGTTGCTGGGAAGAGGTGCTGCATCTCGGGCGCAAGGTGACGTGGACGGCGGGAACCGTCATCCAGCGGCCGGAGGACGCGGTGTCCGGCATCTTCCTGCTGCGCTCGGGCGTCATCAAGGTGGCGGCGGCGAGCCCCGGCGGCCTGCAGCGGACATTGTGGCTGATGGGCGAGGGCTCGGTGCTCGGCGAGGCGGCGCTGTTCGGCCGCCATCCCTACATGCACGAGATCGTGGCGACCGAGGATTGCGTCGCCTTCGAGTTCTCGCGCGCCACGGTGATGGACACGCTGCTCGTGCACCACCCACAGGTGAGCGCCGCGCTCCTCTCCAACATGGCCGCCAAGTGCTACGTCATGTCGACGCAGGTCGAGGACACGACCTTCCTGTCGGCGGCGCAGCGCCTCGGCCGCTTCCTCTACGGCGTCTGCCTGGCGCGCGAGGCGCGCCACGTGCCGCTGTCGCACGCCACCATCGCCGACCTGCTCGGCCTGCACCGCGTCACGGTCAGCAACACGGTCAGCGCGCTGCGCCGCGCCGGCCTGCTGGAGAACCGCACCCACGACATCGTCGTCGCCGACCTGGCGCGGCTCGCCGCCTTCATCGAGCGGGACGCGCCGGCGACCTGAGCTCAACGCAACCGCCGCGCGGGCTGGCCGCGCGGCATCAATCCAGGAAGCACATCATGGACACGGCCTATCCGGCGGAACCCTACAAGATCAAGGTCGTCGAGCCGATCGCGGTGACGACGCGCGCGGAGCGCGAGCGCTTCATCGCCGAGGCCGGCTACAACACCTTCCTGCTGCGCTCCGAGCAGTGCACCATCGACCTCCTGACCGACAGCGGCACCACGGCGATGAGCGACCGCCAGTGGGCGGGGATGATGCTGGGCGACGAGGCCTATGCCGGCAGCCGCAACTTCCTGCACCTGCAGCAGGTGGTGCGCGACTATTACGGCTTCCGCCACATCGTGCCGACGCATCAGGGCCGCGGCGCGGAGAACCTCCTGTCGATGATCATGATCCGGCCCGGCGACTTCGTCCCCGGCAACATGTACTTCACCACCACCCGCGCCCATCAGGAGCGCAACGGTGCCACCTTCGTCGACATCATCGTCGACGAGGCGCACGATTCGCAGGTGGACCTCCCGTTCAAGGGCAATGTCGACCTCGTGAAGCTGGAGAGGCTGATCGACGAGGTCGGCGCGGAGCGCATCCCCTATGTCTGCCTCGCCGTCACGGTGAACCTCGCCGGCGGCCAGCCGGTCAGCATGGAGAACATGCGCGCCGTCGCCGCGCTGTGCCGCCGCCACGGCATCAAGGTGATGTACGACGCCACGCGCTGCGTCGAGAACGCCTATTTCATCAAGACCCGCGAGGCGGGCTATGCGGATGCCAGCATCGCCGACATCCTGAAAGAGATGATGTCCTACGCCGACGGCTGCACGATGAGCGGCAAGAAGGACTGCCTCGTCAACATCGGCGGCTTCCTGTGCATGAACGACGACGAGCTCTACCAGAAGGCGAGCGAGCTGGTGGTGCTGTTCGAGGGCATGCCCTCCTATGGCGGGCTGGCCGGCCGCGACATGGAGGCGATGGCGCGCGGCATCGTCGAGTCGGTCGACTACGCCTATATCCACCATCGCGTCTCGCAATGCCGCTACCTCGCCGACCGGCTGGAGGCGGCGGGCATCCCCGTGGTGAAGCCGACCGGCGGCCATGCCGTGTTCATCGACGCGGGAGCATTCCTGCCGCACGTCGCGCAGGAGCTGTTCCCGGCGCAGGCGCTGGCGGCGGCGCTGTTCGTCGAAGGCGGCGTGCGCGCCATGGAGCGCGGCATCGTCTCGGCCGGGCGCAACCGCGAGACCGGAGACCACCACCGGCCGAAGCTCGAGCTGGTGCGGCTGACCATCCCGCGCCGGGTCTACACCTACACCCATCTCGACGCGGTGGCCGACGCCTGCATCCGCCTCTTCGAGCGGCGCGACGGGATCGGCGGGCTGGAGATGGTCTACGAGCCGAAGGTGCTGCGCTTCTTCACCGCGCGCTTCCGGCCGCTCGGCGTCGCGCCGGCTCAGCCGCGCAGGCCGCTCGATGCGGCGGCGACGGAGAAGGCGCACAGCACGATGGCCGCCGCCTTGTAGGCATAGGGCCGGGCGGCGGCGGGCAGCAGCGAGCCCATGGTCAGCCAGGCGGCGCCGGCGGCGCTCGACAGGGCGATGAAGGTGGCGAGGCCGAGCGCCTGCCGCCCGGCCATCAGGCCGGGGATGAGGATGGTGCCCACCAGCATCGCCTTGGGATTGAGGATCGTGGTGACGAAGACGCGGCGCAGCGCGGCGAGGTGCGCCGTCGCGTCGACATGCACCGGCTGCCGCCACAGCCGCGCGGCCGAGACGAGAAGCCACAGCGCCGCCGCCGCCTTCAGCGCCGGCATGACGAAGGCCACCTCCGACAGATGGAGCGTCAGCAGCAGGAAGCCGCCGATGGCGAGCGCGTAGCCCGCGGCCTCGGCCAGCGGCAGCAGCGCGACACGGCGGAAGCCCATGGCCGCGCCCGCGGCGGCAAGCAGCGTATTGGTCGGCCCCGGGGTCAGGAGGACGACGAGCGCGGCGGCGACGAAGCTGGCGAACTGCATTCTCGGCTTTCACGACACGGAGGGCACGGCGACTATAGCGCGCCGGGCCGGCACTGGCTTGATTTTCATCAAGGTCGATGCGCGGCCGCCGCCCGCTGGACCGATCCAGGTGCCGGCAGGAACGTCGTCATCCGTCTGCCGGGATCGACCGGAGTCGAGCCGCGGGCCTCGCTCGTCCCCCGGACCTCCGGAGATTGGGAGAAGGAAGGATGGCCCACCGCCGACGATCCCCGGCCTGTCCCGGCTTGAAGGGAGAGCAAGGATGCCGTTTCCGCGAAAAGCCGAACCGCCCTACAGCCGGAACGTCCAGAAGAGGCAGGCGAGGGTGGCGGCGATGAAGACGACGAAGAAGAGCGTGCGCAGGAGCACGTTGCGCCGCAGCTCGTTCATGGCGAGATGCGCGGCGACGATCGCCGCCGCGAACAGGAACTGCCAGTCGGCGAGCACCCACAACGCACCCCTGTTGCCGAAGGCGAAGCGCGCCGCCTGCACGCCGACGATGGTGGCGAGGAGCGCGAGCGCCGCCGAATAGACGGGCGTGGCGGCATTGGCCATGACGAAGCCGGCGGCGCGCAGCGGCAGGATCATCATCAGCACCGCGGCGAAGGAATAGACCGCGGCGAGCGGAATGAAGGTCGCGGCGCCGGCGAGCCCGTCGAGCCGGGCCGTGCCCAGCGCGCCGAAGGCATAGCCCTTGAGTTCGAGCGCGATGCCGAGCGCGGCGAGCAGGCCCGTCAGCACGGCGATCAGGAGGAAGGCGGCGGCGGTTCTGTTCATGGTCCATCCCCGGCTGGAATCAGCGTTCCTCCGGCATAGGCCGCCGCATCCGCCGAGGGAAGTCCTCCGGCGCCGCCACCCTGCGTCCGGCCGGGCGATCGCCGCTAGATGAAGGGACGCAGCCTGGCTTCCTGGCGTTCCCAATGGGCGAGGTCGCTCAGGCCGTCGACGTCCAGCACCTCGCAGCCGCCGTCGCGCCAGCGCAGCAGCTTCTTCTCGGTCAGCTTGCGGATCGTCTTGTTGGTGTGGACCAGCGACAGGCCGAGCGTGTCGGCGACGTGCTGCTGGGTGATCGCCAGCCTGGGCGCCGCGGTCTCCGAGATCAGCCCGGACGCCCTGGCCCGGCCGACGAGGAAGGCCACGAGATAGGCGAGGCTTTCCAGCGCGCTGCGGCGGCCGATGCTGAGCAGGTTCTCGTCGAGCATGCATTCCTCGCGTGAGGCGAGCCAGGTGACGTCGTAGGCGAGCTCCGCGTGCTGGCGGTAGAGCGACATCAGCTCGCCGCGCTCGAAGACGCACAGCGTCATCGGCGACAGGGTCTCCATCGAATGCTGCATCTCGCTCATCAGCGTCCCCTGCAGGCCGACGAGGTCTCCCGGCATCACGTAGTTGACGATCTGCCGGCGGCCGTCGGGAAGCAGCTTGTAGCGGAAGCCCCATCCGGTCAGGACGGTGTGGAGGTGCGGGGTCTTGGTTCCCTCGCACAGCACGGTGGCGCCCTTGTCGACCAGCAGCTCGCCCCGCTTGAAGGAGGAGACGAAGGCCAGTTCCTCGTCGCTGAAATCGCGGAACGATTTCTCGCGCCGCAGCGGGCATCTCTCGCAGGGATACTTGCGCTCGGATCGCGCGGGTTCGTTCGCCATGACGAACGCCTAAACGCCGCGCCCCGGCAAAGGTTCATCTATGTCTTTTTTAAATGACAGGACCATGCGATCCGCGCCCTACTGCCCGCTGGGAATCTGTCCCTGTTCGCATGTGGAAGGGCGTCCGATGCAGGATGTTTCGTTGGCTGGCCTGCGCGTCCTCATCCTCGAAGACGAAGTCCTCATCGCCATGGATCTCGAGCTGGTCTGCCGCGAGCTCGGCGCCGCCGACGTGGCCGTCGCCCGCACGCTGGACGAGGCGGAGGCCGCCGCCTGTGCCGGCTTCGATGCCGCGGTGCTCGACATCATGGTCGCCGGCCGCTCGACGATCGAGTTCGCCACCCGCCTGTTCGCGCGAGGCGTCCCGGTCGTCTTCGCCACCGGCTACAGCGACGCCGAACGGCTGGTCGAGGCGCTGGCCGGCGTGCAGATCGTCGACAAGCCGTTCTCGCGCGACATGCTGGTCGAGGCCATCGCCAGGGCGCTGGAGCGCGGCGAAAGCCCGGCGTAGGGCCCCGGCCCCGATCCTATGGCCTGTCGCTCGCCGTCGCCGCTCACGCGTTGCGGCCTGTGGCGAGAAGGCCGCGGGCGATGACGTGCGCCTGGATCTCGGCCGCGCCCTCGAAGATGTTGAGGATGCGGGCGTCGCACAGCACGCGGCTGATCTGGTACTCGAGCGCGTAGCCGTTCCCGCCATGGATCTGAAGCGCGGTGTCGGCGTTGCTCCAGGCGGTGCGGGCGGCGAGCAGCTTGGCCATGCCGGCCTCGACGTCGCAGCGCCGGCCCTGGTCCTTCTCGCGGGCGGCGAAGTAGGTCAGCTCGCGCGCCATCACCGTCTCGACGGCCATCAGCGCCAGCTTGTCGGCGACGCGCGGGAAGCTGGCGATCGCGGTGCCGAACTGCCGGCGCTCGCCCGCATATTGCAGGCCGAGGTCGAACGCGTTCCAGGCGACGCCTACGGCGCGCGCCGCGGTCTGGATGCGGGCGCCCTCGAAGGTCTGCATCAGCTGCCTGAAGCCCTGCCCCTCGACGCCGCCCAGCAGGCCCTGCGCCTCGACGCGGAAGCCGTTGAAGCCGAGCTCGTACTCGCGCATGCCGCGATAGCCGAGAACCTCGATCTCGCCGCCCGACATGCCCTCCGCCGGGAACGGCACCTCCTCGGTGCCGCGCGGCTTGGGCGCGATGAACATCGACAGCCCGTCATGGCCGGGCCTGTCCGGGTCGGTGCGGGCCAGCAGCGTCATCACGTCGCTGCGCGCGGCATGGGTGATCCACGTCTTGTTGCCGTCGATGCGCCAGCTTCCGTCCGGCTGGCGCGTGGCGCGCGTGCGCAGGCTGGCGAGGTCGGAACCGGTGTCCGGCTCGGTGAACACGGCCGTCGGCAGCACCTCGCCCGAGGCGATGCGCGGCAGCCATTCGGCCTTCTGTGCGTCGGTGCCGGCGATGGTGATGAGCTCGCAGGCGATCTCGGCCCGCGTGCCGAGCGAGCCGGCGGCGATCCAGCCGCGGCTCAGTTCCTCCGTCACCACGCACATGGCGAGCTTGCCCATGCCGAGCCCGCCGTGCTCGGGCGCGACGCAGATGCCGAAGACGCCGAGCTCGGCCATCTCATGGACGATCCCGATCGGCACCAGCGCGTTCGCGAGGTGCCATTCGTGGGCGTGGGGGGCGATCTTCTCCTGCGCGAAGCGGTGGAACTGCCGGCGCACCATGTCGAGGTCGTCGTCGCCCAGCGTGTCGGCGATCGCGGCCCCGCCGGCAAGGCGCTCGACCAGCGCGCGGCGGCGCCCGGCGGTGTTGCCGTGGTCGAGGAACCAGGCGACCGCCGGGTCGGCGGCCAGCGAGGCCGCGGCGTCGGCAATGCCCATCTCGCGCGGGCGCGCATATTCGTTCTGGCTCATGGCGATGCCGCCGGCGAGCGCGGCGAGGTATTCGCCGAAGCCGATCAGGATCACGTCGGCCTCGCCGTCGCCGAAGCGCCCGGCGCCGGCGAGCGACCGCGCCCACTGCGCGGTCTGGGCGAGCGTCTCGACATAGGTGGCGATCCAGGCGAGCCCGTGCACGAGGCGCTGCTGCTCGTTCATGGCCGCGCCGTCGATGCGGCCGTCCGGGCGCGTCACGCGGGCGCGCGCTGCGGCACGGGCGGCGTCGGCGAACTGCCGCGCGGCGTCGACCGCGGCG
>JAEZXF010000090.1 GCA_023419995.1 Pseudomonadota bacterium
CCCGCGGGCCTCGCCCGCGACGCCGTCGCGCCCGCCGCGGCGGCGCAGCCGGTCGAGCAGGTGCAGCAACACTGGGACAAGCGCGACGGCCGCCGCTGGAACCGCGGCGATCATCGCTGGCGCGGCGAGCGCCACGATCGCTGGGACCGGCGCTGGGATCGGCGGGACCGCCGCTGGGATCGCGGCTGGGACCATCGCCGCCACTACCGGCCCGACGCCGGCATCTATTTCAACTTCGGCCCGCCGCCGGTCTACCGGCGCTATGTCGAGCCGCGCCGCGTCTACCGCTACCGGCTGTCGCAGGCGCATGTCGACTGGTGCTACGCCCGCTACCGGTCGTACCGGGCGTCCGACAACACGTTCCAGCCCTACAACGGCCCGCGCCGCCAGTGCTTCTCGCCCTATTCCTGAACGGCGGGAACCGAACGCAGAAAGCAGAAACGGGCGGCAGATGCCGCCCGTTTCGTATTCAGGACGGGGATCGCCTCAGTTGCGGGCCTTGTCGACCAGCTTGTTCTTGGCGATCCACGGCATCATGCCGCGCAGCTTCTCGCCGACTTCCTCGATCTGGTGGCTGTCGTTGCGGCGGCGGATGCCCTTGAAGCGGGCCATCCCGGAGCGGTACTCCTGCATCCACTCCGAGGTGAACTTGCCGGTCTGGATGTCGTTCAGGACGCGCTTCATCTCCTTCTTGGTCTCTTCGGTGATGATGCGCGGACCCGACACGTACTCGCCCCACTCGGCGGTGTTCGAGATCGAGTAGTTCATGTTGGCGATGCCGCCCTCATAGATCAGGTCGACGATCAGCTTCACCTCGTGCAGGCACTCGAAATAGGCCATCTCGGGCGCGTAGCCGGCCTCGACCAGCGTCTCGAAGCCGGCGCGGATCAGCTCGACCAGCCCGCCGCACAGCACGACCTGCTCGCCGAACAGGTCGGTCTCGCACTCCTCCTTGAAGTTGGTCTCGATGATGCCCGAGCGGCCGCCGCCGACGCCGCAGGCGTAGCTGAGGCCGAGGTCGAGCGCGTTGCCCGAGGCGTCCTGGTGCACGGCGACCAGGCACGGCACGCCGCCACCCTTCTGGTACTCGCCGCGCACGGTGTGGCCCGGGCCCTTCGGCGCGACCATCAGCACGTCGACGGTCGACTTCGGCTCGATCAGGCCGAAATGGACGTTGAGGCCGTGGGCGAAGGCGATCGCCGCACCGTCGCGGATGTTGGGCGCGATCTCGTCCTTGTAGATGTCGGCCTGCAGCTCGTCGGGCGTGGCCATCATCATCAGGTCGGCCCAGCCGGCGGCCTCGGCCACCGTCATGACCTTGAGGCCGTCGGCCTCGACCTTCTTGGCTGTCGCCGAGCCGGCCTTGAGGCCGACGGCGATGTCCTTGACGCCCGAATCCTTCAGGTTGAGCGCATGCGCCCGGCCTTGGGAGCCGTAGCCGATGATGGCGACCTTCTTGCCCTTGATGAGATTGAGATCGGCGTCGCGATCGTAATAGACACGCATTGGTGTTTCCTTCCCTTGGTGTGAACTCAGCCGGCGGGGGCCGGCGTCTGGCTTGCCCCGTAGAGGGCGAAGAACTGCCGCGTCGCATGCGCGGCATCGTCCGCGATGCCTTCTCTCGTCAGGTCGAGCCGGTCGCCGAGCAGAAGCCTGATCTGCACGTCGCGGCCGACCAGCCCGAAGAAGGTGCGGAAGGCGGCTTCGGTGTCGTCGAATTCGAGGAGGCCGACCTCGCGGCCGGCTTCGAGCAGCGGCTTCATCCGCTCGCCGATGGCGAAGCGGCCGTTGGCGAGCACGATCTCGCCGAGGTTGCTCCTACCCGACCCGGCATGCGCCACCGCGACGCGGTTGAGCGCGATCGAGGTGCGCGACGAGATGACGGAAAGCCAGTTGGCGGCGAAGCGCTCGAGGCTCTCGCGCAGCGCCGCCGCGTCGAGGCGCTGGCGGTCGAAGCTGCCGGCGCGCACGCGCGAGGCCTGCCACCGCACGGTCGCGGTCAGGAGGCCGTCACGGTCGCCGAACCACTTGTAGAGGGTTTCCTTGGAGCATTTGGCGCGCCGCGCCACCGCCGCCATGGTCAGGGCCTCGCCGCCCTCGACAAGCAGGTCGAGCACGGCGTCGAGCACCTCGCCCTGGCGCGGGCTGACCTCGTCGGAAGCGGGCTCCTCGCCGGCGCCGATGCGCGGATCCAGCGCGCCGGGCATGCCCGCAGGGGCGCCTGCCGCGCGTCCGCCAGATCCTGCCGCCTGCCCTGCCTTCACGACCGCGCCGCTTTCCGAAAGGGCGCGACCGATGGCGCACCCGTTACCGTACCGTACGTTACGGTTCGCTCTATAGCGCGGCGCGTTTGCGCGCAAGAGGAATCAACCGGAAAAGCATTGCGCCAAAGCCGCGCGCCGCGAAAACCCCATCTCCATGCATACGGAGGGGACGGCAGCGCCCTGCCCGCCTCAGTCCTCGCCGCCGTCGAACCGCCGGCGCGCCGCGAGGACGTCGCCATGGTGGTTCTCGGCCCAGCTCAGCAGGTGCACCATCGAGGCAAACAGCGACCGCCCGAGGTCGGTCAGGCTGTATTCCACGCTCGGCGGCTTGGTCGGAAACACCTCGCGACGGACATAGCCGTCGCGTTCCAGGTCGCGCAGCGTCTGGGTCAGCATGCGCTGCGAGATATCGGGCACCAGGCGCCGCAGCACGCCGAAGCGGTAGGGCTGGTCGGCCAGGGCCATCAGCAGCAGCGAGTTCCACTTGCCGCTGACATTGTTGATGACGGTGCGCACCGGGCAGTCGCCGATGCCCGCGCCCGGGCCGGCCGTCGCCTTGTAGATCTCGAGCTTCGTCCGCATCGAAACGGGCTTCGCGTCCATGGCGGTTCCCTGCGTGTAACCATCTTCCGGGAAACTGCCTTCTTTACCGCGCGAATGCAATCTCTAGATAAGACAAGGTCTCAAAAAGAGAGCGCGTATTCAATCGGAGAACGCAATGAGCGACAGGATCATCGTCACCGGCGCTGCCGGTCATCTCGGGCAGCGCATCGTCCATCACCTTCTCGACACCTACAAGGTCGCGCCCGCGCGCATCGTCGCCGCGAGCCGCAGCCCGGAGAAGCTGGCGGCACTCGCCGAAAGGGGCGTCGAAACGCGCAAGGCCGACTTCGACGAGGCCGGAACGCTGAAGGCGGCCTTCGCCGGCGGCGGCCGCATCCTGGTCGTCTCGACCGACGCCGTCGGCGAGCCGGGCAAGCGCCTCGCCCAGCACAAGGC
>JAEZXF010000011.1 GCA_023419995.1 Pseudomonadota bacterium
CCCGTTCACGGGGAGAGGATGCCGGCAGGCAGGTGAGGGGCGGCGCGGCGGTCAACCAGCGTGCCCTTTGTGTTACTTCCCTTTGCCCGTTGCCTTGGCAATTTCCAGCGGTCGCGCCGCCTTGCGGAAATCCTCCCACGGATCGGAGGCGAGATTGTCGAGCCGGGCGGCGGCGTTGGCGACGGTGAAATGGCCGGAGCCGATCGCGGGTTCAAGCTCGTCCCAGCCGAGCGGCATGGCAACGGTGGCACCGGCCCGCGCCCGCGTCGAGTAGGGAACGATGGCGGTGGCGCCGCGGCCGTTGCGCAGGTAGTCGATGAAGATCCTGCCCATGCGCTCGGCCTTCGCCGCCTTGGCGATGAACCGCTTCGGCTCGTCGGCCGCCATGGCCGCGGCGAGGTCGCGGGCGAAGCCCTTGACGTCGTCCCAGCCGGCCCCTGGCTGCAGCGGGGCGACGACGTGCAGGCCCTTGCCGCCGGTGGTCTTGACGAAGGCCGCGAGCTTCGCCGCCTCCAGCCGCTCGCGGACGGCGCGGGCCGCATCGAGCACGGCGCTCCACGCCACGCCATCGCCGGGATCGAGGTCGATCACCATCTGGTCGGGCTTCTCCAGCTCGCCGAGGCGCACCTGCCAGCCATGGATCTCGAGCGCCGCGCCCTGCACCAGGCCGATCAGCCCGTCGAGCGAGTCGATGGCGAGCAGGGAGTTGTCGCCGTCCTCGTCCAGCGGATCGACGGCGGTGAGGATCTCGCGGCTGATGCCCTTCCATGCGTGCTTCTGGAAGAAGCACTTCGCCGCCGTGCCGCCGGGGCAGCGCAGCAGCGCCAGCGGTCGCGACTCGACATGGGGCGCCATGAAGCGCCAGACCTGCGCGTAGTAGCTCGCCAGCCCCTCCTTGGTGACGCCGGCATCCTTCCAGTAGACGCGGTCGGGATGGGTGAGCGCGACCGCCGGCCTCGCCCGCGAGGGCGCCCTGGCCGGCCCGGCCGCCTCGTCCTCGCGCACCACCTCGGCCGCCGGCTTGTCCTCGCGCAGGCCGCGGAAGGCGGCGTGCCGCAGGATGCCGTCCGACGTCCAGTTGCGGAACTCGACCTCGGCCACCAGCTCGGGCTCGACGAAGCGCACGCCGCGGCGCGCGGTGGCGTCGAGCCGGTCGGCGAAGGGCGAGGTGTCCCGTTCCAGCCGCTTCAGGCGCTGGTAAAGGTCCTCGGCGACCACGCGGCTGAAGCCGGTGCCGACCCTGCCGGCGTGGCGGAATTCGCCGTTCTCGTGGACGCCGAGCACCAGCGAACCGATCGCCTTGGCCAAGGTCGAGGAGGGCACGTAGCCGCCGATCACCAGCTCCTGCCGGTTGCCGCATTTCGACTTGATCCAGTCCCGGCCGCGGCCGGAGCGGTACTTTCCGTTGGCGCGCTTGGAGACCACGCCTTCGAGGCTGAGCCGGCAGGCGTGGCGCAGCACCATCTCGCCGTCTTCCTCGAAATGCTCGCTGTAGCGCAGCTCCGGCGGCGCATCCCGCAGAAGGTGCGCCAGCGCGGCCTTGCGGTCGAGGAGGGCGGCCCCGCTGATGCCCTGTCCGTCGAGATAGAGCAGGTCGAAGGCGTAGAAGGCGAAGCGGTCGCTGCGCCCGGCGCTCAGGTCTGCCTGAAGTGCGGAGAAGTCCGACGCGCCGCCCGATGCCTCGACCACCAGCTCGCCGTCGATGACCGCCTGCTTCGCGGGCAGGGCGGCGAGCGCCTTCGGCACGGCCTTGCCGAACTTGCCGGTCCAGTCGAGGCCGCCGCGGGTGAGCAGGCTGACCGTGCCGCCGTCGAGGCGGGCCTGCAGCCGGTAGCCGTCGAACTTGATCTCGTGCACCCAGCCGGGGCCGGTCGGGGCCTGCGGCTTCAGCGTCGCGAGCTGCGGCGGCACGAAATCCGGCATCGCCGCCTTCTTCGCCCCCTTGATCTTCGGCGCGGGTGCGTCCGCCTTTGCCGCCTTGCCGATCCGGCCCGTCCTCGACGCCCAGCCGGGATCCTCGCCGGCGACGTCGGCGACCTGTCGGCCGGTCTTCACCGATTCCGGGCGTTCCTCGAGGATGTCGGGATCGCCGGCCGTGCGCGCATAGGCGTCGTCGCCCTTGATGAGCAGCCAGTTGTCGCGGCGGTCGCGCGGCTTCCGCGCCATGCGGATGAGATGCCAGCGGCCGGCGAGCTTCTCGCCGTCGAGCTCGAACTCGAGATGGCCCTTGGCCATGCCCTTCTCCGCGTCGCCGACGGGCTCCCAGGTGCCGCGGTCCCAGACGATCACGGTGCCGCCGCCATACTCGCCCTTCGGGATGGTGCCCTCGAAGTCGCCGTAGGCGAGCGGGTGGTCCTCGACATGGACGGCAAGCCGCTTTTCCCCCGGCACGAGGCTCGGGCCGCGGGTGACGGCCCAGCTCTTGAGCGTGCCGTCCATCTCCAGCCGGAAGTCGTAGTGCAGCCGGCGGGCGTCGTGCTTCTGCACGACGAAGCGGTGGCCCGCCGCGCGCCTGCCTCCGCTGCCGCGCTTTGCCTCGCCGGCCGGCTCCGGCGTGCGGCTGAAGTCGCGCTTCTTCCTGTAGGTGTCGAGCGCCATGCGTCAGCCCGCCTTGCGCCGGGGCGCGGGTTTCACCGGCTTGCGGCCTGCGGCCTTGCCGGCTGCCGCGGCGCTCTCGCGCAGCGCCGCCATCAGGTCGGTCACCTCGCCCTCGGCCTTGCGCTTCGGCTTCCTGATTTCGCGGCCCTCGATCTTGGCCTTTACCAGCTCGGCCAATGCCGCGTCGTAGCGGTCGTCGAACGCGGCAGGATCGAACGCGCCGGCCTTGGTGGCGATGATGTGTTTCGCCAGATCGAGCATCTCGCGCTTGATCTTCATGTCCGGGATGTCGGCGAAGGCCTTCTCGGCCGGCTGCACCTCGTAGTCGAAATTGAGCGTGTTGGCGATGAAGCCGCAGCCGCGCGGCCGCAGCATCACCGTGCGCACGCGGCGGAAGAGCACGGCGCGCGCCAGCGCCGCCACCTTCTGCCGGCGCATGCCCTCGCGCATCAGCGCAAAGGCCTCCTGTGCCGCCTCGTCGGCCGGGGTGACGAAATAGGGCTTGTCGAAATAGATCGTGTCCACGTCGCCGCAGGCGATGAAGTGCTCGACCGCGAGCCGCTTGTCGCCCTCGGGAACGGCGGCCGCGACCTCCTCCGGCTCGAGCACGACATAGCTGCCCCTGGCGGTCTCGTAGCCCTTGACCTGGTCCTCGCGCGCGACCGGCTTGCCGGTCTGCCCGTCGACATATTCGCGGCGCACCCGGTTGCCGGTCTTGCGGTTGACGATGTGGAAGGAGATGCGCTCGGAGGTCGTCGCCGCCGCATGGAGCGCGATGCCGCAGGAAAGCTCGCCGATGCTCAGATGGCCTTTCCAGACTGCTCTCGTCACGGCAGGGCCCTCCCTTCGCCCGGTAAACACGGACCGCGCGGCAAGGTTCCACCGCGTTTCGACGGGGGCGGGGACGGCGGCAGGCGCTATGTGCCCGCCGCCACGATGCCGCCAAGCCTACCAGCGGCCGTCGGCGCTCTGCGAATGCGCGCCGCCGGGGCTGGAGATCGCCGACAACGCCGCGCCGACCGAATCCTCCGGCCCGCTGCGCGCGAGGTCGCCGAGCGACAGGATGCCGACGAGGCGCTTGTCGCGGTTCACCACCGGGATGCGCCTGATCTTCTGGTCGGCGAGGTTGCGGCAGACCTCGTCGGCGTCCTCGTCCTCGAAGCAGTACTTGACCTCGGACGACATGACGTCGCGGACCTTCGCGTCCGGCCCCTTGCCGCGCGCCACGGCGCGGATGGCGATGTCGCGGTCGGTCAGCATGCCGACGAGCCTGTCGTGGTCGCCGACCGGCATGACGCCGGCATCGATGTCGGCCATGATCGAGGCCGCCTCCTGGATGGTCTGGTCGGGCCGCGCGACGCGGACGTCGCGGCTCATCGCTTCGCTCACTCTCATGGTCTGTTCTCCCT
>JAEZXF010000131.1 GCA_023419995.1 Pseudomonadota bacterium
CCTCGGCGCAGGGTGGCGTGCGGCCGTGGTGGGCGCAGGGCTCCAGCGTGACATAGGCGGTGGCACCGCGGGCGAGGTCGCCCGCCTCCGCCAGCGCCTGCGGCTCGGCATGGGGGCGCCCGCCCACGGCGGTGACGCCGCTGCCGACGATGACGCCGTCCCTGATGATCAGTGTGCCGACCGAGGGATTGGTGGCGGTGAGGCCGAGATTGCGGCGGGACAGGCGGATGGCGGCGGCCATGAAACGCCGGTCCGCCTCATCGGCCCTTCCGCGCGCGGTCGGCGCCATAGCGCTACTCCTCGTCCTGGTCGCTCCGCAGCTCGCCGAGCACCTCGTGGAAATCCTTGGCCTCGCGGAAATTGCGGTAGACCGAGGCGAAGCGCACATAGGCGACGTCGTCTATCGACTTCAAGGCCTCCATGACGAGGCGGCCGATCTCGTCGGACATCACCTCGGTCTCGCCCGAGCTCTCGAGCTGGCGGGCGATGCCGGTGGCGGCGCGCTCGACGCGGTCGGGATCGACGTTGCGCTTCCGGACGGCGATCTCCATCGAGCGCAGCAGCTTGTCGCGGTCGAACGGGACCTTGCGCCCCGACCGCTTGACGACGACGAGGTCGCGAAGCTGGACGCGCTCGAAGGTGGTGAAGCGGCCGCCGCAATCCGGGCAGACGCGGCGGCGGCGGATCGCCGCCCCGTCTTCGGCGGGGCGGGAATCCTTAACCTGCGTGTCTTCGGACTGGCAGAACGGACAGCGCATCGTAACCCCTCCGGCGAAAGAACCATCGCCGGTTGCTTAGCGTATTAACCAAGATAGGGGTAGAGCGGGAAACGGCCGCACAGCTCCGCGACCTTGCCGCGCACCGCCGCCTCGACGGTGGCGTTGCCCTCGTCGGAGTTGGCGGCCTTCAGCCCGTCCAGCACCTCGGCGATGAGGCGTCCGATCTCGGCGAACTCGGCCGTGCCGAAGCCGCGCGTCGTGCCCGCCGGCGTGCCGAGACGCACGCCCGAGGTCACGAACGGCTTCTCGGGATCGAAGGGGATGCCGTTCTTGTTGCAGGTGACGTGGGCGCGGCCGAGCGCCGCCTCGGCGCGCTTGCCGGTGGCGTTCTTCGGACGGAGGTCGACCAGCATCAGGTGGTTGTCGGTGCCGCCGGAGACGATGTCGAGGCCGGTCTCCTGCAGGCTCTTCGCCAGCGTGCGGGCGTTCGCCACCACGTTCGCGGCGTAGGCGCGGAACTCGGGCTGCAGCGCCTCGCCCAGCGCCACCGCCTTGGCGGCGATGACGTGCATCAGCGGGCCGCCCTGGAGGCCCGGGAACACGGCCGAGTTGATCTTCTTGGCGATGTCCTCGTCGTTGGTGAGGATCATGCCGCCGCGCGGGCCGCGCAGCGACTTGTGCGTCGTGGTGGTGACGACGTGGGCGTGCGGCAGCGGCGACGGGTGCTCGCCGCCGGCGACGAGGCCGGCGATGTGGGCCATGTCGACCATGAGCCAGGCGCCGACGCTGTCGGCGATCTCGCGGAAGCGCTTCCAGTCCCAGATGCGCGAATAGGCGGTGCCGCCGGCGAGGATCAGCTTCGGCTTGGTCTCGTGGGCCTTCTTCTCGATCTCGTCCATGTCGAGCAGGTGGTCGTCGCGGCGTACGCCGTAGGAGACGACGTTGAACCACTTGCCGCTCATGTTGACGGGCGAGCCGTGGGTGAGGTGGCCGCCGGAGTTGAGGTCGAGGCCCATGAAGGTGTCGCCCGGCTGCAGCAACGCCAGGAAGACCGCCTGGTTCATCTGGCTGCCGGAGTTGGGCTGGACGTTGGCGAAGCCCGCGCCGAACAGCTTCTTGGCCCGCTCGATCGCCAGCTCCTCGACGATGTCGACATACTGGCAGCCGCCGTAATAGCGCTTGCCGGGATAGCCCTCGGCATACTTGTTGGTGAGGACGGTGCCCTGCGCCTCGAGCACGGCGCGGCTGACGATGTTCTCGGAGGCGATCAGCTCGATCTCGTCACGCTGGCGGCCGAGTTCCTTGCGCACGGCGCCGAAGATCTCGGGATCGCGCTCCTCGAGCGGCTGGGAGAAGAAAGCGGGAACGGCGGCCGCGCGGGCGTCATGGGCCATGGCATCAGTCCTTCGATCGGCATGGGAGGAAAAGACGTCGGCCGCATAACACACTTCCCCCTGCCCTTCCACGCCCGGCCGGGATTTTTCATCCCCTTGCGGAGGCGACGGGCCGAAACGAAAAGGCCGCCCGGCGGGCGGCCTTCCGGCAACGCAAGATTCGTGCGGTCAGAGGGTCGAGAGCTGGAGCTCGTCCACGCCGTCGCGGCCGTAGATGTCGTCGCGGAAATGCGCCACGCCGTCGCCCGTCGCCCAGGCGGAGATGTAGGTGAAGTAGACCGGCACCGGGTTGGAGACGGGGATCTTCACGTCGGAATCCGTCTGGATGCTCTGCTCGAGGGTCCGGCGGTCCCAGCCCGGCGTGTCGCGCAGAATCCAGGCGACGAGGTCGCGCACGTTCTGCACGCGGACGCAGCCCGAGGAATCGAAACGCATCAGGTTGTTGAACAGGCTCTGCTGCGGCGTGTCGTGCATGTAGACGGCATGCGGGTTGTGGAAATTGATCTTGATCGTCGCCATCGCGTTGATGCGGCCCGGATCCTGGCGGAAGCGCAGCTTGGCGGCCTCCTCGGTCGACCAGTCGATCGTCATCGGATCGACCTCGCCGTTGGGGCCGAAGATGCGGATGTTGTTCTCGGCCAGATAGTTCGGGTTCTTGCGCATCAGCGGGATGATGTCGCGGCGCACGATCGATTCCGGTGCGTTCCAGTAGGGATTGACGTTGATCTCGTGGATCTTGGAATTCAGGATCGGCGTCTGGCGGTCGATCTTGCCGACGATCGCCGTGTGGCGGGACACGACGCGGCCGTTTTCCACCGCCTCGATCTGGGCGGCCGGGATGTTGACCATCACGTAGCGCTCGCCGAGGAAGCCCGACATCGAGCGCAAGCGCACGAGGTTGGTCTCGAGCTGGCCGAGGCGCACCGGGGCGCTGACGTTCATGGCGGCATAGGTGTACTTGCCGGCGACGCCGTCGGCCGGGATGCCGTGGCGGGTCTAGAAGCGCTTCAGGGCGGCATCGACATAGGTGTCGAAGGAGGGCGAGATGCCGGCGCGCTCGGAAAGGTCGCCCGACATCATCAGGCGCATGCGCATCGTCTCGACGTCGCGATCGGACACGCCGAGGCGCAGCGCCTTGCCCGACGGCACCATCGGCCAGCCGCCGCGCGCCACGATGTCCGAATACTGCGCGAGCGTCTGCTCGATATGCGTCACCGTCTCGGGGCTGAAGATCGGCGAGGTGGAAACCACCCTGCCCGCCTGCGCCGAGGCGCGCGCATCGAACTGGTCGTCCCAGCTGCCGCGCTGGTTGGACGACAGGATCTCGTCGATCGCGTTCTGCGCGGAGGCCGTCCGCGACAGCGCGGTTGCGGCGAGAGCGCCGGCCCCGGCGAGGAAGATGCGGCGAGATGTCTTCATGGATCGTCCCGACATTTGTTCCGTGTGCCGCGGCGGGGCCGCGAACCGTCTCCACGCGTTATGCCGGGCTTAACGTTAACATTCACCCAACGCACGCCTGCCGCCCCCGGCGGGGAGCGTTTCCTGCGGTCCCATTCCTTTATGGCAGGATCGTGACCAATGCACGGCACAATGCCGTGAGCGGGATCGCGGGAGGAGAGCGGCAGCACACGCGGAAACGCCGGACGGCCGCGAGAGACCATGTCCCTCGCGGCGTATCCGGGTCCAGGCCACCCGTCCGTTGCCCGATTCGGGCTACATGCGGTAGGCGATGGTGTCGTTCCAGAAGCGGTCGAGCCGCTGCAGGGCGCGGTTCATCTGCTGGAACTCGTCCGAGCTGATGCCGCCGCCCTGCTCGATCGAGCCGATGTGGCGATCGTAGAGCTTGCCGACGACCTCGGCGACCTCGCGCCCCTTCGGGGTGAGGCTGACGCGCACCGAGCGGCGGTCGACCCGCGAGCGCTGGTGATGGATGAAGCCGAGATCGACCAGCTTCTTGAGATTGTAGGACACGTTCGACCCCAGATAGTAGCCGCGCGAGCGCAGCTCGCCCGCGGTCAGCTCGGCATTGCCGATGTTGAACAGCAGCAACGCCTGGATCGAGTTGATGTCCGAACGACCGTTGCGGTCGAATTCGTCCTTGATGACGTCAAGCAACCGGCGGTGCAGCCGCTCGACGAGCTGGAGGGATTCAAGATAAAGGGAGCGGATCGCCTCCTGGCGGTCATTGTCAATGCTGGCAGCGGGCTTCGCCGCCTGTCGCGAAGTCGTCATGGTCTGGCCTCTCGTTCAACGCCCGGTGATGTGTTTTTGTTCTCACCTTGGCCCGACCTTATCGAATGCACATAAAATTCGACTTAAACCGCAGGCTTAACAGGGGCTTACCGCACCCCTGCCCCGAAACACGCTGAACATGTGGTTAATCGGCCTGCCGGCGCTTCTGCAGGTAGAAGACGACGCGAAAGGCGCAATAGGCCGCCGCGACGAGCACGTGCAGCACGACGACGAAGGGATGCGAGCCGAACAACTCGGGGAAGCCGGCATACATCACCGTCTCGATCGCGGCGCACAGGAACCAGATCACCGCACCCCACGACGCCACCATCCACAGCCCGCTGGCGGCGAAGGGGAACAGGACGGCGAGCGACACCGCCGCCACCTGCCAGTGAACCGGCATCAGGTCGAAGCGCCACTCCGCCCCCTCGTGAAAGCCGATCAGCCGCGCCCAGTAGGCCAGCCCGCACAGGAGCCCGTAGGCGGCGACCGCGCGGTGGAACCAGTCCCAGGCGAGTTCCAGCGCGGTCGCGCGCAGCGGAGCGCTGTCGAATGTGCGGTTCATGGAAGACGGCGGCTCCCCGACGGTGCGATTCCCCACAGCATAGG
>JAEZXF010000136.1 GCA_023419995.1 Pseudomonadota bacterium
CCCGGGGGGGGGGGCCGCCCCCCCCCCCCCCCGGACGAGGGGTGGTCCTTCGCGTCAGAACCGGGCGCTGAACCCGGCCTGCAGGCCGTGGCCGGTGGCGCCGCTGGCGTAGCTGCCGCTGTAGGCGATGCCAATGCGGGCGGCGGCCGATAGCCTGGCCTCGACGCCGATCTCGATCAGGGCCGTGTCGCGGGCGAGCGGTGCCCCGGCGACTGTGAATGCGCCGCCGCCGGCGAAGGCGTGCGTCGTCGTCGGCGCGATATCGCCGAAGGCGCGGCGCCAGCCGGCAAGGCCGTGAAGCCGGGTCGGCGTGCCGGCGAGCATCAGGTCGGTCTCGGCGCGCAGGCCCAGCGTCGTGAACGCGGTGTCCGCCGTCGCGGCGGCCGCGGTCAGCGCCGCGGCCCCGCCTGTCTCGGCATAGCCGCCGCTGCGGTGGCGCACATGGGCGAGCCCGGCGAACGGCTCGAACCGCGCCGCCGCCGTCTCGATCGCGTAGCCCAGCTCGCCGAAAGCCTGCGCCGTGCGCGTGTCGTAGTCGGCCGCCAGCGTCTCGGAAAGGCCGCCGACGGTGACGTGCCGCGTCGTCGTCACCGGGTGCCAGCCATGGGTGAAGCCGGCGCGCAGCGACAGCGCGCCCGCCTGCGAGCCGCCGTAGACGCCGAGCTGCCAGCTGTCGGCGCCGCCGGAGAACGCCGCGGCGGGGGAGCGGAAGCCGGTATGGCCGTAGCCGCCGAGAAGGCCGACGCGCCAGGCGCCGAGCGCGGCGTCCGCGCCGGCGACGAAGTGGCGGCCGCTGGTGCTGAGCCCGCTGGTGGTCGCGCCTGCGGCACGGCGGTCCCACTGCCCCGACATCTCGGCCCAGGCGCCGAAGCGCCCGGAATCCGGCGCGATCAGCACGGGCCCGCCCGGGCCGTAGCCCAGGATCGGGAACGGCGTGCCGCCGTCGGCGCTGCCGAAGGCGGAGCGCAGGCGGTTGTTGGCCGCGTTCTGGAACGCCGCGCCCGTCTGCGCGGTCGCGGCGGCGCCGGAGGCGTGCGGCTCGCCGGACAGCGTCTCGAGCGCGTCGTCGACCTCGTCCTGCGACAGCCCCAGCATCTGCTGCATCAGCGGGTTGCCCGTCCCCAGCGCGCTCAGCGCCTCGCCGGCGGCGGCCTGGTTTCCGTTCCGCGCCATGTCGCCGAAGGCGACGTCGTTGCGGATGAGGGTCAGCACCACGTCGTCGGCGTCGTTGCCGGCATGGTCGAGGCTGGCGTCGAAGAAGGCGAGCGTGTTCTCAAGGCCGAACGTGCCCTGCACCGCGCTGCCGCCCCTGTTCTCGATGATGGTGTAGGTCTCGATGTTCGACCAGCCCGACGCGCCGGGCAGGGACAGGACGCGCAGCGTGCCGCCGCTCACGTCGACGGTGCCGTTGGCGACGATCCGGTCGGAAACGCCGCCCGACGCCACCTCGACCTCGAGGGTGCCGCCGTTGACGTAGGCGCCGTTGACCGTCTGGCTGCCGATCGAGGTGCCGGGGGTGTGCCGCCCGCCCGCGGCGATCGTCACCGCGCCGACGCTGCCGGTGCCGGCGAGCACCGCGCCCGACGCCACGCCGATCCCCGCGTCGAGCCCGCTCCCCGTGGCGATGCCGAGGCCACCGCCCAGCACGGCCACCGAGCCGGTGAAGCCGGAGGACACGCCGCCGAGGACGAGCCAGCCGTCGCCATCCTTGACGAGGCCGCCGCTGCCGGAGAAGACGCCGCTGAACAACGCGTCGCCGGCCTGGCCGATGGTCAGGGTCTTCGTGCCGAGCGCCACGGTGCCCGCGCCGGACAGCGTGCCGATGCCGGTGCCGGCCGCGGTGATGGCGGAGACGTCGAACGTGCCCGCCGCGCCGACGGCGAGGCCGGACGCTGCCGCGATCGAGCCGTCGCCGGAAAGCGCGAGGGTGCCGGTTGCGACGGCCGCCGAGCCGGTGAAGCCGGAGGACGCGCCGCCGAGGACGAGCCGTCCCGTGCCGGTCTTGACCAGGCCGCCGCTGCCGGAGAAGACGCCGCTGAACAGCGCGTCGCCGGCCTGGCCGATGGTCAGGGTCTTCGTGCCGAGCGCCACCGTGCCCGCGCCGGACAGCGTGCCGATGCCGGTGCCGGCCGCGGTGATGGCGGAGACGTCGAACGTGCCCGCCGCGCCGACGGCGAGGCCGGACGCCGCCGCGATCGAGCCGGTGCCGGAAAGGGCGAGGGTGCCGCCGGCGACGTCGACGAGGCCGGTGAAGCCGTATGAGGCTGCGGTCAGCCGGGTCACGCCGGCGAGGGCGGTCACCGTGCCCGCGCCGAACATCTCCGCGTCGAAGGCGTAGTCGGCGTCGGTGTGGTTGAAGACGATCGAGCCCGTGCCCGCGCCGAACGCGA
The DNA here is from genome assembly GCA_023419995.1 of Pseudomonadota bacterium. Classification (GTDB taxonomy): domain Bacteria; phylum Pseudomonadota; class Alphaproteobacteria; order Rhizobiales; family Rhizobiaceae; genus Aerobium. Next base: position 2,391 of record JAEZXF010000136.1, read on the forward strand.
CGCTGGCGGCGGACAGCCTGCCCGCCTTGTCCGCGGCCTTGTCCGCCGCCGCGCCGATGTTGAGGACGCCGGTCGAATAGTAGCCGGAGGCGATCCGCAGGCTGTCGGTCTCGACCGTGCCGGAATCGGCGATCGTCAGCGCGCCCCCGCCGGAAACGCCGATATCGAGCGCTCCCGCATTGGTCCACGTCGACCCGCTGCCCGTCACTTCCGCCTCGCCGGCGGCGCCGTATCCGTAGCCGATCCGGGTATTGGCGCTGCCGACGGCGCCGCCGTCGCGGACGGAAAGCGCTCCGGTCCCGGCGCTGCCGAGCTCGAAGGCGCCGGTGGTCGTCCACGAGGAGCCGGCTCCGGTGATCTCGGCGCTGCCGTTACCGCTGGAATACCTGCCGATGATGGCGTCGCGGCTGGCGACCTGGCCGCCGTCGGAGACCGTCATCGTCGCCCGGCCGGACTGGCCGAGATAAATCTCGTGCTGGTTGTCCCAGCGCGAGCCGGCGCCCTCGACCTCGACGGTGCCGGTCGCGCCGTAGTTCTCGCCGACGACCGCATAGCGCCCGGAAGAAGTGGCGCCGGCCTCGACGCGGAACGAGCCGTCGCCGGAAAGGCCGACGGCGAAGCCGTCGTAGCCGCTCCACTCGGAGCCCGTCCCCGTGACGAGGATGCGGCCTTCGCTGCCGCCCTTATGGCCGGAGGAGGAATACTGGCTCGTCACCTTGCCGCCGTTCTCGATGACGAGGGTGCCCTTTCCGTACATGCCGACGTCCATGCGTCCGCTGGCCGCCCAGCTGGACGACGCCCCGCTCACCGTGACGCTGCCTTCGGTTCCGCCCAAGTATCCGACATAGCCGTTGGAGCTGGTGACGGTGCCGCCGTTCAGGACCGTCATCGTGCCGTCGGCGCCGTAGCCGACGGCGATCTCCCACGCGGACCACGACGGCACCGGCGTCGCCTGCTCTCCCGGCCATATGCCGCCGGTCGCCGTGACGCTCTGCGCCCGCGCCGCGCTGCCGGGCACGACGGCGCCTGCCAGCGCCAGCGCCAGCAGCGAGCACCCGCATCTGTGAATCCTCAGACCCCGTCTGGTGCCCACGCCAGTTCCCCCAAGTCCCCGATATCAGCCGCACCTGATATGATTCCGCTCATGCTGACAATAGTGGATCCACCGCTTTCACAAGGC
>JAEZXF010000154.1 GCA_023419995.1 Pseudomonadota bacterium
AACTTCGCCACGCTCAACGTCGGCGGCAGCGCCACCACGACGGCGAGCTTCGTGGTCGGAAGGAACTGAGGCGTGCCGCTCCGGGGCAGGAAACGGCTCCGGGCGATGGCATGCATGGAAGCCGGAAACCGGGGCCGGTCGCCCCGATCCCGTTCGTCACGCGGCGTTTTAGAGGTCACTTCATGCTCATCGATCTTCGCACCTATACCCTCCTGCCGGGAAAGACCCGGGAATATCTCGCGCTCTACGAGGAGCACGCCAAGGAGGTGCAGCTTTCGCATCTCGGCAACCTCGTCGGCTACTTCACCAGCGAGGTCGGGCCGCTGAACGAGGCGGTGCACATCTGGGCCTACAAGGACTGGCAGGACCGGGCCGACCGGCGGGCGTCGATGTGGGCCGATCCGCGCTTCGACAACGCGGCGGCGCGGCTCTATCCGCTGATCCAGCGGCAGGAGAACAAGCTGCTGACGCCGACCGCGTTCTCCCCGCTGCGGTGAGCGGACGCGGCGGGTGCTGCGGGGTGGGGGAACGCCCTTCGCGACGGCGATATCCGCCGCATCCGGGGTGGCGGCCTGCCACGACGCCTCGTCGCGCAGGCGGCCAGGCTTATGGCAGCTGTCCGGCTCTCATCCCCATTGCCGGGGTATCCGCGATGGCTTGTACCGTCCGGCGCCGTCGAAGTGGATGTTGAGGCCGGCGGCGATGGCCTGACGGGCGATGGCGGCGGTCAGGTCGCCGTCGGACAGCTCCATCACCGGATAGGTCCGCCGGACGGCGTGGATGGCTTCCGAGATGGCGAACGGCCCTTCGCCGGGCCTGTATTTGCGCAGGAACGCGCCGACAGCCGCCCGCACCTCGGGGGCGAGGCGGATCGAGTCCGTAGAGGTATTCATGGGGGTCACTCCTAAGGGAGCACCATGCGCCCTTCGCGGCACGAAGTCGACTCGATTCGCACCGTCGAGGCCATTGCCGGATCGGCGGCGGCCATCTCGACAGGCACGCCCGGCCCCTGAGACCGGCGACCCGCCGCCCGGAAGCCGGACGGCAGGCCCTGGCCAGCGTCAGAAGACGAACCGCGTGTTCACGTAGAAGGTGCGCCCCGGCTCGGGGAAGCCGTCGCGCAGCTCGTAGTGCTTGTCGAGGATGTTGCGCACGCCGAGCGTCAGGGACGTCTGGTCGTTGAAGGCGTATTCCACGTTGAGGTTGACGAGGGCGAACCCCTCCATCGCCCTGTAGGCGCCTCCGCCGATGCTCGACCAGCGCTCGCTCGACAGCTCGATTCCCGGCGAGACGGTGAGCTTCTCGACCGGACGCCAGTGGGCGTAGAGGTAGGCCAGATGCTCGGGCCGGCCTTCCGGCTTCAGCGCGGGGCTGGTCGGATCGACGAGCTCGCTCCGGAGCAGCGTGTAGTTGCCGCCGATGGTCAGGGAGGGCAGCACGTCCCACTCGCCCGACGCCTCGAACCCGTAGTAGCGCGCCTTGCCGACGTTGCGGACCTGGGTGCAATCGACGCCGGCGCCCCCGATCGGCGCGCAGGAGAGCCCGCCGACGCGGATGAGGGCGTTGCTGACGTCGTTGTAGAACACCGCGCCGCCGATCCGCGCATCGCCGTCGAGGATCGTCGCCGTGCCGCCGATCTGGTAGTTGGTCGCGCGCTCGGCGTCGAGGTCGGGGTTGGGGATGTTGGTGCCGAAGCGGGTGCTGTAGCGCTCGAACAGGTTCGGGAAGCGCGTGCGGGCCGACACGCTGGCATGGAACTCCAGGTCCGGCGTCGCCCGCCAGATCGCCGCGCCCTGCCAGTTGAACGCGTCCATGCTGGTGAGCGGCGCGCTGCTGATCGTCCCGCCGGGCGAGCCGCCGCCGGGCGTGGCGGGAGGCGTATAGAACTCCGCCCGCAAGGTCTTCTGCGTGTCGTAGCTCACGCCGCCGACGAGATCGATGGTCTCGGTGGCGTGGAAGGTGTTCTCCGCGGCCAGCGACCAGGTGTCCTCCGACCTGTGCACCGTCGGCTCCCAGCCGGTCCAGCCGACGGGGTAGCCGGCGCCGGCGGTGCGGCCGGGCCATTCGTTGTCCGTGTTCCGGTGCACGTCGCGCCGGTAGTGGACCGCGGCCTTGAGCGTGTTCATCGGGATCAGCTCCGTGCCGCCCTCGACGCTGAAGCCGTAGGCGTAGTCATGGTAGTAGCTGTCGAAGCCGCGGACCGACTGCGAATTGAAGTTCGCGTCGTCGAAGGCGGAGAGCAGGTTGTCGAACGTGTTGTAGTAGGCCTTCGTCCGCACATAGGATGCCTGGCCGATCTCGGTGTGCGAGTTGAACGAGGTGCTGGAGACGTTCCAGTACGGCCACGTCCAGTTGTTCTGCCAGCCGCCGACGGGTGTGATGCCGCGCACGTTGTCGCGAACGTGGTAGGGCGAGCCCTTGCTGCCCTCCTGATGGGTGTAGCTGAGGACGTACTCGTCGGTCGCGTTCGGCGTGAAGCCGGCCTTGAGGTTGAGGCGCCAGGCGTTGACC
>JAEZXF010000165.1 GCA_023419995.1 Pseudomonadota bacterium
CATGGGCGGCGAGCATTCCGGCTGCGACGAGGCGCCCACCGATGTGCTGATCGAGTCGGCGCTGTGGGACCCGATCGTCACCGCCCGCACCGGCCGCACGCTCGGCATCGTCACCGACGCGCGCTACCGCTTCGAGCGCGGCGTCGACCCCGAGTTCATGGCGCCGGGGCTGGATCTGGCGACGAAGCTGGTGACGGAGCTCTGCGGCGGCACCCCGAGCCGGGCGGAAGTGGTCGGCTATGCCGGCCATGCGCCCAGGGTCGTGTCCTTCCCCTTCTCCGAGGTGAAGCGCCTGACCGGCATCGAGGTTCCGGCCGACGAGAGCCGCGCCATCCTGACCCGGCTCGGCTTCGTGCCGTCGGGCGAGGGCGCCGTCGCCGCGGTGGCGGTGCCGTCGTGGCGGCCGGACGTCGACGGCAAGGCCGACCTCGTCGAGGAGGTCATGCGCATCCACGGCGTCGACAACATCGCGCCGCAGCCGCTCTCGGGGCACGACGCCGTCAACGGCCGCATCCTGACGACGCTGCAGATCCGCACCCGCAACGCCAAGCGCGCGCTCGCCGTGCGCGGCATGCTGGAGGCGGTCACCTGGTCGTTCATCCCGGCGAGGCACGCCGAGCTGTTCGGCGGCGGGCAGGAGGCGCTGAAGCTCGCCAACCCCATCGCCGCCGACATGTCGGACATGCGGCCCTCCCTGCTGCCCGGCCTGATCGCCGCCGCCCAGCGCAACGCCGACCGCGGCTTCGCCGACGTGGCGCTGTTCGAGGTCTCCGGCACCTATGAGGGCGACCACGCCGACCAGCAGCGCCGCGTCGCCGGCGGCGTCCGCCGCGGCACCGCCAGGCTCGACGGCCAGGGCCGCGACTGGGCTGGCAACGCCGCCCCGGTCGGCGTGTTCGACGCCAAGGCCGACGCCCTTGCCGTGCTCGAGGCCTGCGGCGCGCCGGTCGACAAGCTGCAGGTCGAGGCCGGCGGCCCCGGCTGGTACCATCCGGGCCGCTCGGGCACGATCAAGCTCGGCCCCAAGGTCGTGCTCGCCACCTTCGGCGAGTTCCACCCGCGGACGCTGGAGGCGCTCGACGTGTCGGGCCCGCTCTGCGGCTTCGAGGTGTTCGTCGACGCCATCCCCGAGCCGAAGGCCAAGCCGACGCGCACCAAGCCGCGCCTCGACCTGTCGCCCTTCCAGGCGGTCCGGCGCGATTTCGCCTTCGTCGTCGACCGGGCGGTCGAGGCCGGCGCGCTGACGCGGGCGGCCGCCTCGGCCGACAGGAAGCTCATCACCGCGGTGCGCGTCTTCGACGTGTTCGAGGGCGCGGCGCTCGGCGTGGAGAAGAAGTCGATCGCCATCGAGGTCGCGATCCAGCCGGTCGAGCGCACGCTGACCGACGAGGATTTCGACGCGCTCGGCGCCCGGATCGTCGAGAGCGTCGCCAAGCAGACCGGCGGCGTGCTGCGCCGCTGACGGCATGGCGCGGGCGGTCCGGGATGCCGGATCGCCCGGCCGCCGCAGGCCCTGCGGGTCGGGTCTTCGGGGGGCGGGCCCTGACCCAATGTTTCAGCCTGTCGCCATAAGTGTCCGCGGCTGGGGTTTTCTGCCCCGTCGTCGCCCGATTCCGTTCCTAGCGGGAGCGATCTCCAACGGAACGGGACATCCCCCCGGCATGAACAGAACCACGGCACTGGCGGCCTTCGCCGCCGCTTCGCTCGTTGCGCTTTCCGCCAACACCGCCTTCGCCCAGTGCGGCGGTGCCTCCTGGTACGCACTCACCTCGAAGACCGCCTCCGGCGAGCGGATGAACCCCGCGGCGATGACGGCGGCCCATCGCAGCCTGCCTTTCGGCACCAGGGTCGTGGTGACCAACCAGCGCAACGGCAAGTCCGTGACCGTGCGGATCAACGACCGCGGCCCGTTCATCAAGGGCAGGGTGATCGACCTGTCGAAGGCCGCCGCCCACGAGCTCGGCTTTGTCCGCTCCGGCCATACGCCGATCTGCATCGAAAAGGTCGGCTGACGGCGCGCCGCCCGCCGGTTCAGGCGATGCGCCGCGCCGCGGCCGCGAGGTAGGCCTCGCGCAGGTAGCCCATCGTGGCGTCGGCGTCGCGCGGCTTGCCGAACAGGTAGCCCTGCCCGCCGCCGCAGCCGAACTGGACGAGGCGCTTGGCCTGCGCCTCCTCCTCTATGCCCTCGGCCACCACCTCCATGCCCAGCCCCTCGCACATGGCGAGGATGGCGCGGATGATGTGCTCCGACGGCTTGTCGTCGAGGATCGACGAGACGAAGGCGCGGTCGATCTTGAGCTTGTCGAAGTTGAACTCGCGCAGCCGGCCGAGCGACGACTGGCCGGTGCCGAAATCGTCGAGCGAGATGCGGATGCCGAAGGCGCGCAGGTCGTCGACGATCTTCTCGGCCGAGGCCGCGTCGGTCATCAGGCCGCTCTCGGTGATCTCGATCTCGAGGCGGCGCGGGTCGAACCCGGTGCGCTGGAGGATGTCGAGGATGTGCTGCGCCGTGTTCTGGTCGACCAGCTGCGACGGCGACAGGTTGAACGACAGGAACAGCTCGTCCGGCCAGTGGCGCGCCGTCTCCGTCGCCTTGCGCAGCACGAGCTGCGACAGCGGCCCGATGATGCCGCGCTCCTCGGCGAGCGGGATGAACACGTCCGGCGGCACGAAGCCGAGGTCCCGGTCGGTCCAGCGTGCCAGCGTCTCGAAGCCGATGATGCGCCGCGTCTTCAGGTCGACGATCGGCTGGAAGTGGGGCTCGACCTCGCCGGCGGCGACGGCCCGGCGCAGCGCCTGCTCGAGGCGCGTGGTGCGCTTGGCCTGCTCCTCCATCTCGCGGGTATAGACCACGACCTTGCCGCGCCCCGAGCGCTTGGCGTGGTAGAGCGCGGTCTCCGCCTTGGAGACCAGCGTCTCGGTCGTCTCCTCGCCGGAATAGAACAGCGAGCATCCGGCCGAGGCGGAAAGGCGCGCCGTGCGGTCGCCGACGTCGTAGGGCGCCGACAGGATCTCGGTCAGCATCAGCGCGCG
>JAEZXF010000286.1 GCA_023419995.1 Pseudomonadota bacterium
CGACGCCCAGAAGATCAAGAGCGACCTTGAGAAGGCCCGCGCCGAACTCGCCAATGCCCAGCGCAGCGGCGAGTACCAGAAGGCGGGCGAGCTTGCCTACGGCACCATCCCGGCGCTGGAGAAGAAGCTCGCGGAAGCCGAGTCGGCCGACAGCCAGGGCTCGATGGTCGAGGAGACGGTGACGCCTTCTCACGTCGCGCACATCGTGTCGCGCTGGACCGGCATCCCGGTCGACAAGATGCTCGAAGGCGAGCGCGAGAAGCTGCTGCGCATGGAGGACGAGCTGGCCAAGCGCGTCGTCGGCCAGGGCGAAGCGGTGCAGGCGGTGTCGAAGGCCGTGCGGCGCGCCCGCGCCGGGCTGCAGGACCCGAACCGGCCGATCGGCTCGTTCATGTTCCTCGGCCCCACCGGTGTCGGCAAGACGGAGCTGACCAAGGCACTCGCGAACTTCCTGTTCGACGACGAGACGGCGATGGTGCGCATCGACATGAGCGAGTTCATGGAGAAGCACTCGGTCGCCCGCCTGATCGGCGCGCCTCCCGGCTATGTCGGCTACGAGGAGGGCGGTGCGCTGACCGAGGCCGTCCGCCGCCGGCCCTATCAGGTCGTGCTGTTCGACGAGATCGAGAAGGCGCATCCGGACGTGTTCAACGTGCTCTTGCAGGTGCTGGACGACGGCCGCCTGACCGACGGGCAGGGCCGCACGGTCGACTTCCGCAACACGCTGATCATCATGACGTCGAACCTCGGCGCCGACTATCTGGTCTCGCTCGGCGAGGGCGAGGACGTCGACAAGGTGCGCGACGAGGTGATGGGCGTGGTCAAGGCGTCGTTCCGGCCAGAGTTCCTCAACCGCGTCGACGAGGTGATCCTGTTCCACCGGCTGCGCCGGCAGGACATGGGGCAGATCGTGGCGATCCAGCTCAAGCGGCTGGAGGCGCTGCTCACCGACCGCAAGATCGTGCTCGACCTCGACGACGAGGCGGTCGAGTGGCTGGCGGAGAAGGGCTACGACCCCGCCTATGGCGCGCGGCCGCTGAAGCGCGTCATCCAGAAGGAGCTGCAGGACCCGCTGGCCGAGCGCATCCTGCTCGGCGACATCCACGACGGCTCGGTGGTGAAGATCACCGCCGGCTCCGACCGCCTCAACTTCCGCGCCCGCCCGCGCGCGGTCGAGGACGAGGTGGAGGCGGCCTGACCGCCTGCCGACCGAAACGAGGAACGCCCCGCCTTCCGGTGGGGCGTTCTGCTTCGCGGAGGGCTGTCGCAGCGGCCGGACGCGGGTCAGGCCGCGTTGCCGGAGACCCTCATCAGCACGCTCCCGGAGACGATCAGGTGGCCGTTCAATGGGCGGGATGCAGGGCGTCGTTCAGGTACATGCAGGTCAGCATGGTGAAGATGTAGGCTTGGATGACCGACATCATCAGCTCGAGGCCGCTGAGGGCGACGGTCATCAGGAGCGGCAGGATCGCGCCGGCGATGCCGATGCCGCCCAGCGCGCCGAGCGAGACGACGAAGCCCGCGAACACCTTCAGCGTGATGTGCCCCGCCAGCATGACCGCGAAGAGGCGTACGGAATGGCTCACCGGGCGGGAGATGTAGGACACCACCTCTATCGGGATGATGATGGGCGCCAGCACCGGCGGCACGCCGGACGGCATGAACAGGCGGAAGAAGCCGAGCCCGTTGCGCCACAGGCCGTAGAGGGTGACGGTCAGGAACACCAGCATCGCCAGGGCGAAGGTGACGATGATGTGGCTGGTCACCGTGAAGGCGTAGGGGACCATCCCGATCAGGTTAGCGACGAGCACGAACATGAACAGCGAGAAGACGAGCGGAAAGAACCGCATCCCTTCCTCGCCCGCATTGTCCCTCAGGGTCCGGGCGACGAACTCGTAGAGCAGCTCGGCGGCCGACTGCGCGCGCCCCGGCACGAGGCGCCGGCCGGACGTGGCGAAGAGCAGGAACGCCGCGCCGAGGCCGACGCTCGCCATCATGTAGGCCGCGGAATTGGTGAAGCTGAGATCGAGGCCGCCGAGCTCGATCGGCAGGATGCGGGAAATCTCGAACTGTTTGATTGGTCCGGCCATCGCCCGGCCCTCCTCTGAGTGGCCGGGCCGTCCCGGAATGTGCATGCAAGGCGCGGGTCGTCCCGCACGGGACCGATCTAGCCGCTGGGGCAGTGCCCGTCAACCGAGGCCGGCGCGACGCAAGCCCGCCCTCCTGCCGCCATTTTCATGTCCCGTTCATGTCGCATGGACTAAGCGTGATGCGATGGGCGGGCACCCAGCATGACCGGGACGAACGAATGGCGGCGAGACTTTATTCCCTGACGGTGGCGCTCGTGGCGGGGCTGGCCTTCGAGGCCGGCGCGCAGTCGCGCGAGGTGGAGGTCTATCAGGACCGCTACGGCCGCGAGGTGGTGGTCGACGTCTATACCGGCGAGATCCTCGACGTGCGTGAGCCGCGCCGCAACCGGCGCGACCGCGACTACCTGTTCCCGCGCGAGCGCGGGGCCGAGCGCCGGCAGGACCGCTACTATCTCGACGATCCCGACGACATGGCGCGGCTGCGCCGCGACAAGCGCATGGAGGAGCTGGGCCGCGCCTATCCGCCGTCCGGCGGCCTGCCGCAATATCGCGACTATCGCGCGCTGCCCGACCCGGTCTATCCGGAAGACGACGGCTACGGCTACGATGACGGGCCGTCCTACCGGGACGACGGCTGGCGGAACGAGGGACGGCGGGAAGCGCCGGCCTACGAGCAGGAGCAGCCGCGCTTCGAGGCCAATCCGCGTGTCGAGCGCGCGCCGCTCGGCGAGCCGGACGTCGCCGCCGCGCCGCCTTCGGGCGAGGCGCCGGAAACGATCATCGAGCAGGCGCCGCCCGCCGCCGGCCTGCCCGATCCCGCCAATCCGCCGGAGGTCGCGGTCGCCGGCGCGTCCGAGGACGTGGCGAAGATCCAGATACTGCTCGACCGCTTCGGCGCCTCGCCGGGCGTGATCGACGGGCGCATGGGCGACAACGTCAACAAGGCCATCTCGGCCTGGCGCGAGATGACCGGCGAGGCGCTGCGCACCTACGACAAGGATTTCATCGACGCCAAGCTGGCCGAAAGCGGCGGCGACGCCTTCACCGTCTACGAGATCACGCCGGCCGACGTCGCCGGCCCCTATGTCGCGTCGGTGCCGGAGGACTATTCGCAGAAGGCCAGGCTCGAGCGGCTGAGCTTCACCTCGGTGCCCGAGATGCTGGCCGAGCGCTTCCACATGGACGAGAAGTATCTGCGCGCGCTCAACCCCGGCGTGTCCTTCGACCGGCCGGGCCCGCGCATCCGGGTCATCAATCCCGGAGCGCCGAAGGCGGGCGAGGTCACGCGCATCGTCGCCGACAAGGGGCGCAAGCAGGTGCGGGCCTACGGCGCCAACGGCAGGCTCGTCGTCTCCTATCCGGCGACGATCGGCTCGGCCGCGACCCCGTCGCCGACCGGCACCCACACCGTCGAGCGCATCGCGCTCGATCCCGAGTACACCTACAACCCGAAGATCAACTTCCAGCAGGGCAACAACACCAGCGTGCTGACCATCCCGCCGGGGCCGAACGGGCCGGTGGGCACGGTGTGGATCGCGCTGTCCAAGCCGACCTACGGCATCCACGGCACGCCGGAGCCGTCGAAGATCGGCAAGACCGAATCGAACGGCTGCATCCGCCTGACCAACAGGGACGCGCAGGATCTGGCGAAGATGGTGAAGCCGGGCGTTACGGTGGAATTCGTGGAGTGAGAGGGAAGTGAGTAGAGAGTAGAGAGTAGAGAGTAAGGGATTGCTGGTGCGGGAGCGAAGATATTCTCTTCTACTCCCTACTCCCTACTCCCTACTCCCTACTCCCTACTCCCTATCCACCCATCTTCGCGCTGGCCATCTTGAGCGCCGGGGCGCTGTCTTCCTTCAGGAGCGTGTCGATGCGCTCGCGCTCGCGGTGGAAGACCTCCAGCTCGTCGCCGGACAGCGACTTCTCGGTCGGCAGACGCACGCGCATCGGGTCCACCTTCTTGCCGTTGACGATCAGCTCGTAGTGCAGGTGGTTGCCGGTCGACAGGCCGGTCGAGCCGACATAGCCGATCACCTGGCCCTGCCGCACCCGCGCGCCCTCGGTGACGCCCTGGGCGATCGCGCTCTGGTGGTTGTAGGACGATTTGTAGCCGTTGGCGTGGCGAATGATGGTCTGGCGGCCGTAGCCGCCGGCCCAGCCGGCCTTCTCCACCACGCCGTTGCCGGAGGCGATGATCGGCGTGCCGCGCGGCGCCGACCAGTCGACGCCGGTGTGCATGCGGCTGTAGCCGAGGATGGGATGGCGTCGCGCGCCGAAGCCCGAGCGGAACGTGCCGTTGGGGATGGGGTTGCGCAGCAGGAACTGGCGCGCGCTGCGGCCTTCCTCGTCGAAATAGTCGACCGAGCCGTCCTCCATGCGGAAGCGGTAGAAGCTGCGCGTGTTGCCGCCGAAGCTCGCCTGGACGTAGAGCAGCTCCGACTCGTCGGTGGCGTTGTCCTCGTCGTCGGGCTGGGAGAAGAAGACGGAGATCCGGTCGGACGGATTGAGCCGCGACTGGAAGTCGACGTCGGAGGCGAGCAGCCGCATGAGCTGCCGCGTCATCGACCGGGTCATGCCGTAGGAATAGGCGGCGCGCCAGATGCCGTCATAGACGGTGGGCAGCTCGCCGCGCGCGCGCACCACGGTCGGGTTGGCGTCGAACGCCGCGAGCACCGCCGGGTTCGGCTCGGGTTCGCTGCCCTTGACGTACTGGTCGTGGTCGTCGAGCGCGATGGTGAGCTGGTGGCGCTTGCCCTCGTAGAGGCTGGCGCGCACGATGCGGCTGATCTCGCCGCGGGTCTCGATGCCGAGGCGCATCACCGAGCCCGCCTTCAGGGCGGGCGAGCCGAGGAGCGCGGCGAAGGAGCTCTCCATCACCGTCGCGTCGGCCTCGGAATATCCGGCCTCGCCGAGGACCTCGGAGATGGCGCGCTCGGCGTGGAAGGGAAGGATGTCCTCGGCATAGTCGGTGACGGCGCCGGGCTCGCCCTCGCGCGGGGCGACGGAGACGTTTTCGGGAACGATGCGGATGCCGTAGGACGCGCCGAGCGTCTGCGTCGCCAGCGTCTCGCCGAAGCGCTGCGGGTCGACATAATGGAGCGCCGCTACCTGCACTGCGCCGTCGGTCAGGATGGCGGCGGTGTTGCGCACCACCGACTCGACCTCCTCGGCGCTCAGCGTCACGCGGCCGTCGAAGTTGGCAGTCTCGATCGGGAAGTCGAGCGTGCGCAGGCTGACCTCGCTCTCGACCTTCGCGCCATAGATGAAGCCGGTGTCGAGCGTGCTCTGCGCCGCGGCCGCGCCGTCCTCGGCGAAGACCTCGAGGGGATCGAAGGCGGGATAGGACCGGCTGGTGGCGTGGCCGGCGGCCAGCGCCATCTTGACCTGGACGAAGGGAAGGGTGCGGACGACGTCGCGGTCGCCGGCCTTGAGCATGGTCGACACTTCCATGCGCCGGCGGTCGGGGGTGCGGGCGATTGCCCGCGGCGCCACCAGGCGGGCGGTCTTCACCGTGTCGTTGCCGTTCTGGCCGGAATCGAGGGCGGCCATGTTGAGGATCTCGGGCGGGGTGGCGAGCTGCTCGCGGCCGTCGAGCGCGGCGAACAGCGCGACGCCCATCAGCACGCTCGAGGTGATGCCGGTCAGGAAGGTGCCCGAAAGCCATCGGGCGGACACCTCGCGCCTGTCGGGCGGGCCGGACTGTCCGCCCGCCACGAGGGGCGGTTCGTTGCCAAGCGCGGCTATGGTGTCTTCGATCGGCTGCATGCGGGCGCCGTATTCCCCCTCGGCCGCCAGGCCTGTGAATTATCCAGCGCGACGACAATTGCCTGCCGAAGCGGATGAAGTCAACGAAGCCGGTCTCCCGTCCGGTCCCTCCCGCCGAATCCTCCGTACGTTCCCTATATATAGAGACGGATGGAGAGGGGGATGAAACCGGCCCGCGCGCGGCGCCGTCTTCGCCTCGTCCGGACTATGGATGGAATTGGACGCCTTTGTGGCCTTAGCCGGCTCGTCCCCCGTTTCTCGCACGCCGGTGAGGCGGCCCGATGCGGGAATGGCGGCATTCCCCGGCTTCCCGGGGAGGAAACAGCAGCCGGCGAAAAAAAATCAAAAAAGTTCAAAATCATTGTTGACTCATCCAGGGGGTCCCGCCTATATACGCCTCACCAACGACGGCGGCACACGCTGCTGACGACAGAGAGCTTCGCCTCCGAGTTTCGTGAAAGTTGGACCAAATCAAGAGAGCCGCGTGAGCGACACTCGATCGGGCTGAAGCCAAAAGCGAAGTAGCCCATGACACAGCGTATGCGGTGTCCGTTCTTTGAAAACTGAATATTGAAGAAAGAGAAACGTGGGCGGCAGAGTGCTCGCGGAACTCGGAAGCCTTCGGGCTGATGGTTCCATAAAGAGACTTTGGCGGTTCACGTTTTCGAGAGAAAGTTACACTCGCTTCGGCGCTTCGGTGCCGGATGCGAAGGTGTGAATGTTCTCGTCGATTCATGCGTGACCAAAAAGCCAATTCAAGTTCTCTAAACTTGAGAGTTTGATCCTGGCTCAGAACGAACGCTGGCGGCAGGCTTAACACATGCAAGTCGAGCGCCCCGCAAGGGGAGCGGCAGACGGGTGAGTAACGCGTGGGAATCTACCCAGCTCTACGGAATAACCCAGGGAAACTTGGACTAATACCGTATACGTCCTCCGGGAGATAGATTTATCGGAGCTGGATGAGCCCGCGTCGGATTAGCTAGTTGGTGAGGTAATGGCTCACCAAGGCGACGATCCGTAGCTGGTCTGAGAGGATGATCAGCCACACTGGGACTGAGACACGGCCCAGACTCCTACGGGAGGCAGCAGTGGGGAATATTGGACAATGGGCGAAAGCCTGATCCAGCCATGCCGCGTGAGTGACGAAGGTCTTCGGATTGTAAAGCTCTTTTGGCGGGGACGATAATGACGGTACCCGCAGAATAAGCCCCGGCTAACTTCGTGCCAGCAGCCGCGGTAATACGAAGGGGGCTAGCGTTGTTCGGAATCACTGGGCGTAAAGCGCACGTAGGCGGACTTTCAAGTCAGGGGTGAAATCCCGGGGCTCAACCTCGGAACTGCCTTTGATACTGTTGGTCTCGAGTCCGGAAGAGGTGGGTGGAATTCCTAGTGTAGAGGTGAAATTCGTAGATATTAGGAAGAACACCAGTGGCGAAGGCGGCTCACTGGTCCGGCACTGACGCTGAGGTGCGAAAGCGTGGGGAGCAAACAGGATTAGATACCCTGGTAGTCCACGCCGTAAACTATGGATGCTAGCCGTCGGCAAGCTTGCTTGTCGGTGGCGCAGCTAACGCTTTAAGCATCCCGCCTGGGGAGTACGGCCGCAAGGTTAAAACTCAAAGGAATTGACGGGGGCCCGCACAAGCGGTGGAGCATGTGGTTTAATTCGACGCAACGCGAAGAACCTTACCA
>JAEZXF010000036.1 GCA_023419995.1 Pseudomonadota bacterium
ATGAAGGCGGCGTAGTCGAGGTCGTCCATGGCGAGGCGGCCGTTCGCCTTGCCCTCGGCCATGCCCTTGGACATGATGCGGGCGGCGGTGCGGTGGGCGACGGACAGGCCGTCCGCGATCAGGAACACGACGTTCTTCGCGACCGGGGCGTCGGGGGTGCCGTAGACGTCCCACGTCACGGTCCTCTCCTCGTCGCCGGCCTTGGCGACGACGGTGTAGGTGCCGGGGGCGGCGATCGTCACCTCGTTGAGGCGCACGGCCGAGGCCTCGACGCCGTCTTCCTTCTCGATGAAGGTGAAGGACTTGCCCAGCACCTCGGCGGCGGGCTTGCCGTTGATCGTGACGCTGACATCGGCTTCGGCGACGACGCCGTCGAACTCGACCTTCACGTCGAAGGGCGAGGAGACGAGGATCGTGGCGCGGTCCAGCGGGAAGACGGTCGCCGCGAAGGCGAGCGTCGGCGAGGCGAGGATCGTGGTGGTGGCCAGGATGGCGAGCAGGCTCCGCATGGCGGTTCTCCCTGTTTCTGGTAAAGACCCGTCCTCGCTAATCCAGTCGCGTAACACTCCTGTGACACCGCGGCCTGCGGATGGGGTTCGTCCTGTGGGCAGGCCCGGTCGTTCCCGTCTTGGAGGTTGAGGGGGCAGGGCGATGACGACCCGCCTTCCCGCCGCGGTGGCGGCGGGATTCGAGCGGTCTACCGGGCCGGGGTCGCCGGCATCAGGGCGCGCAGCAGCGTTTCCGACATCTCCTCGGCCCAGGCGCGGTCGTCCGCCATCGCGGGGCCTCCGAGGCCCATCCGCAGGAAGGTCGGCCGCGCGACCAGCCCGTAGGACAGGGTCCCCAGCATCTGGACCACGAGAGTCATCGGCGCGCCGCGCGAAGCAAGTCCGTGCGCCTGCGCCTGCCTGATCTCGCCGCGCAGGGTCTCGACGAAGCCGGCGAGCGGCAGGGAGTCGGCGGTCTCGACCCGGCCGACATTGTCGACCAGCTCGCGGACGACGAGCCTGACCGCCGCCGGGCGGCGGAACGTCCATTCGACCTGAGTCCGTATCATCGCCCGCAGGCGGTCGCCGGGGTCGGAACGCCCGTCGAGCGCCGCGGTCATCTGGTCGGTGACCTCGTCGCCGATCCACCGCAGGACGGCAAGGTAGAGCGCCGCCTTGGTCGGGAAATGATGGATCAGGCCAGGGTTGCTGAGCCCCGCCGCCCGCGCGATCGAGTTCAGCGACGCCCCGTGGAAGCCCTGCGACGCGAATGCCTCCTCGGCGGCGGCCAGGATCCGGCTGCGCGGGTCGCCCGGCATGGAGGATCTGGGCTTGGCGGAGGAAGCGGTCGGCATGCCGACATTTGTCTGCGAGACGGGTTTGAACGTCAAGGCGATGCACTTTTCCGACCGTGGGGAGACGACCGCTGGGTCATGACTTGCGGCGGCGACGGTATCCCTCGCCATGCTTGCATCCGGCGAGAAGACGCGGCATTGTGCATAGACCGACTAGTCGGTCGGTATAGATAGACACGTTGGGAGACGAGCCGCCATGGGCTACGAAACGATCGCCTATTCGGTCGCAGGGCCGATTGCCACCATCACGCTGAACCGGCCGGAGGAGCTGAACACCATCGTTCCGCCGATGCCGGACGAGATCGAGGCGGCCATGGCCGCGGCGACGCGGGACCCGCAGGTGAAGGTCGTCATCCTGCGCGGCGCCGGCCGCGCCTTTTGCGGCGGCTTCAACTTCGGCAAGGGCTTCCACCACTGGGACGACGCCATCACCACCGACGGCAAGTGGGATGCCGGCAAGGATTTCGCCTTCTCGACCACGCCCTCGATGTCGCCGACGCAGAAGTTCATGAGCATCTGGCGCTCGTCGAAGCCGGTCATCGCCCAGGTGCACGGCTGGTGCGTCGGCGGCGGCAGCGACTACGCGCTTTGCGCCGACATCGTCATCGCCAGCGAGGACGCCCGCATCGGCACGCCCTATTCCCGCATGTGGGGCGCGTATCTGAGCGGCATGTGGCTCTACCGGCTGGGCCTGACCAAGGCGAAGGAGTTCGCGCTGACCGGCCGCGCCCTGTCCGGCCGGGAGGCGGCGGATATCGGCCTGATCAACAGCGCCGTTCCCTTCGCCGAGCTCGAGGCGACGGTGATGAAGACCGCCGAGCAGCTCGCCACCATCCCGCTGTCGCAGCTTTCGGCCATGAAGCTGATCGTCAACCAGGCCTACGAGAACATGGGGCTCGCCTCCACCCAGACGCTCGGCCCCATCCTCGACGGCCTGATGCGCAACACGCCCGACGCGCTCGGCTTCATCGAGCTCGCGGGAGGCGAGGGCGTGCGGGCCGCCATCACGCGAAGGGACCAGCCGTTCGGCGACTACAGCCAGGCGCCGAAGGACGAGCAGCCCAACCCCGACCACGTCATCAGGCTGTAGCAGGCGCACGCCGCACAGGCTCGCACCCGGTGCCGGGGGATCGCGTCGATGTCCTCTGGCACCTTCATGGCGACGGCCGCCGTCCGGCAGCTGGGGGCTGCGCTTGCCGGCACCGTCGTTTGAATGCTCGGGTGACCTCGGACAGGGGGCACGCCCGACCCCTTTCTGTCCAGCACCCACTTATGAGGTGCCGGCCTGTGAAGAGGGGGCTATGACCAACGTCCGATCATCGGCTGTCCCGCTCGCCTCTGCCCGATTTCCACAGCTTTCGTCTTGAACGACAGGTCCGCGTGCGGAGCCCGATGGGCCGCTCCCCAAGCGGAACGGTCTGCGCGCTGGCGCTCTCCCGGCGGGGGCCTGCCGGCGTGCCGCCGGTCTCCGCGTGACCCTTCATTCTAGTGGCGGCGGCCGTCATGCCGCGCCTCGCGACGTTTCGCGATGGGGCATGCGTCTTTGTCTGCAATGGCTGCATCCCGGCGGCGGTGAGTTCGTCCGGGTTTTCTCTCGACCTTCCTCATCGGGCGCGCCGGTCTCGACCACCCGCAGCGCCGCGTGATCGGTTCGCGCGTGACGGGTTCGTCGGCGCCGCGCCGCACTCCGATCCCATGCCTTTCCACCGCGCGCCCGCATCCCAATTCGCCCCTTGCCAGATGTAACGCTATTACATAGTAACGGTATAACGTTTTTAACCTTGGACTTTATCGAAGGGGGTTTCATGCCTGCACGCGTCCCAACGGCAACGGGCGCCGCCATTCTGCTGGCGTCCGTCTCCATGCCCGTGAATGCCCTAGCCCAGCCGGCCGGTCTCCAGACGACCGTGCTCGATCCGATCGTCATCACCGCGACCTCGGGCGAGCGCTTCCTTCAGGATGCGCCGGCGAGCGTGACCGTCGTGTCGGGGGAGGAACTGCGCGAGAGGCCCATCCGCGATCTCGCCGGCGCCATCGAGGGGACGCCCGGCGTGCAGCTCACCGGCATCGGCCTCGGCCGGCGCGGCATCTCCATCCGCGGGATGCTGACCGACCACAGCCTCGTCCTGGTCGACGGGATGCGCGTCAGCAACTCGGCCTCGGCGATCGCGCATTCCGACTACGAGCTGGGCTGGGTGCCGGCCGAGGCGATCGAGCGGATCGAGGTGGTGCGCGG
>JAEZXF010000339.1 GCA_023419995.1 Pseudomonadota bacterium
CGCCGCGCGTCATCCGCCGCGCCGCCTCGGCGATCGCCCTGATGTCGAGCGCGGCGATCTCGCCGACGCCCTTGACCTCGCGCAGCAGGTGCTCCGGCGCGCCGAGCACCTCGGCGAAGGAGCCGAAGCGGTCGAGAAGCGCCTTGGCGGCCGCCTTGGTGTCGGCGCGGGCGATGGAGCGGAACAGCAGCAACTCGAGCAGCTCGTAATCGGCGAGCGCGGCCGGGCCGGCCTCGCGGAAGCGGCCGCGCAGCCGCTCGCGATGGCCGTGATAATGCGGCTTCCGCGCGCGGCCCGCGGGCTTCCGCGGCTCGGCCAGCGACATCTCGGAGAAAAAACCGCGTTCCTCGTCGCCGTCGTCGCCCGCCATGCCCGTCCCCCGGTCGTGATGGGGTCAGGATAGGCCGTCGCCGTCAGGCTGCAAGCCCCGGCGCGAACAGGCCGGCCGGCGACAGGGTGAATATCTCGCAGCTGTCCTCGGTGACGCCGACCGTGTGCTCGTACTGCGCCGTCAGCGAGCGGTCGCGAGTGACGGCCGTCCAGCCGTCGGCCAGCACCTTCACGTGCGGGCGGCCGAGATTGATCATCGGCTCGATGGTGAAGATCATGCCCGGCCGCATCTCGACGCCTTCGTTCGAGCTGCCGTAGTGCAGGATGTTGGGCGCATCGTGGAACAGCCGCCCGACGCCGTGGCCGCAGAAATCGCGCACCACGGAGCAGCGCTCTGCCTCGGCATAGCTCTGGATGGCGGCGCCGATGGCGCCGGTGCGGGCGCCGGGCTTCACCGCGGCGATGCCGCGCATCAGGCTTTCATGCGTCACTTCCAGGAGGCGCTCGGCTGCGCGCTTGATCTGGCCGACCGGATACATGCGGCTCGAATCGCCATGCCAGCCGTCGAGGATGTAGGTGACGTCGATGTTGACGATGTCGCCTTCGCGCAGCGGCTTGTCGTCGGGAATGCCGTGGCAGACGACGTGGTTGATCGAGGTGCAGGACGACTTGGTGTAGCCGCGATAGTTCAGCGTCGCCGGCAGCGCGCCGTTGTCGATGCCGAACTCGAAGACGAAGCGGTCGATTGCCTCGGTGGTCACACCGGGCGTGACGAAGCCGACGAGCTCGTCGAGGCAGCGCGCGGTGAGCTGGCATGCCCTGCGCATGCCTTCGAAGCCCTCCGGCCCGTAGAGCCTGATCTGCCCGGTATTGCGCAGCGGGGCCGTGTCGGCGTCGAGATAGGTGACCATTGCAGTGCGTTCCTGACGTTTCCCGCCCTCATGTCGCACCGAAGCCGGTGCGGTTCAAGAGGCGGCGCGGAAAGTGACGGCCATTCCGGGAAGGGAAAGACCCTCGATGCGCGTCGACCACGTCTCGCCGTCCTGCACCGGAAAGGCCCGGGTGACGGTTCCGGTGGCGACGAGGTCGCCCGGCTCGATGCCGCGCGCCATCGGCCGCGCCTCGAGCCCGGCGGCGAAGTGGCGCAGCGCCTGGAGCGGCCCGCCCATCACGTTGGCGGCGACGCCCCGGTCGATCGCCTCGCCGTCGCGAAGCAGCGTGATCGCGAAGGTTTCGAGGGCGGCGAGCCATTCGTCCGCATCCCCGATCCGCGCCAGCGGCCCGCACACCAGCGCGCCGTGCATCCCGAAGGCCGCGACCGTGTCCGCGGCCGCGAAGCGCCAGCCGGGATAGATCGACTGGACGATCTCGAAGCCGTGCCCGACCGCGTCGATGCAGCCGAAGAGCTCGCGATCGTCCATGCCGGAGCGGAGAGGGCGGGCGACGCGGAGCACGATCTCGGGCTCGATCAGCGGCTCGACGAAGGCGGCCGCGCTCAACACCGCGGGGCGGGCGTCGCCGCCTTCGGCATGGATCAGCGTGCGGTCGTAGACCGGCCCCCAGATCGGGGCGTGGACGCCGTACTGGTCCCAGATGAGCCGGTTGGTGAAGCCGATCTTCCAGCCGGCCGGCCGTTCCCCGCGGGCGACGCGCGCGGCCATGACGGCGTCGGAGACGTCATAGGCAGCGTCGAGCCCGAAGGCAGGGTCGCCCTGCGTGATCGGCGCGATCTGGCGCTTGTCGCCGAGCGCGGCGAGCAGGGTTGCGGCGATCTTTGTCAAAGGCGTCGTCATCCGCCGGCATCCTTGCGCTGCAAAGGGCCTCAGGTCTCGTCCACCGGCCAGCCGGAAACGACCTTTGTCTCGAGGAACTCCTCGAGGCCGTGCCTGCCGCCCTCGCGGCCGAGGCCCGACTGCTTGTAGCCGCCGAAGGGGCTGCCGGGCGCGCGCGAGGTGCCGTTGACCTGCACCATGCCGGCCCGAAGCTGCCGCGCCACGCGCCGGATCCGCTCCGGGTCGCCGCTCTGGATGTAGCTCGACAGGCCGTAGGGCGTGTCGTTGGCGATGCGGATCGCCTCGTCCTCGGTCTCGAACGGGATCATCGCCAGCACCGGGCCGAACACCTCCTCGCGGGCGATGGTCATGTCGTTGGAGACGTCGGCGAAGACGGTCGGCCGCACGTAGTAGCCGCGGTTGAAGCCCTCGGGCCGGCCGGGACCGCCGGCGACGAGCCGCGCGCCTTCCCTGATCGCGATGTCGATCAGGCCCTGCACCTTGTCGAACTGCGCCTGCGAGACGAGCGGGCCGATGTGGTCGCCGTCGTCGGCCGGGTTGCCGACCTTGACCGTCTTCGCATGGGCGGCGGCGATCTCGACGGCGCGGTCGTAGAC
>JAEZXF010000375.1 GCA_023419995.1 Pseudomonadota bacterium
GGCGCGCGCTTGCCCGCCGGGTCAGCCCGATCTCGACTTCCGTCACGAGATAGTCGCCCCACCCGGCCTCGCCCCGAAGCGACACCAGCGCGCCCGGCGCGACGTCGACCTCGGAGGCGGCGACGGCGAAGCCGATGGTTTCCCTCGCCGCGCGACGGCGCTCCACCCGGTCGCACAGCAGCGCTTCCGCGATCCCCGCCTCGAGGCAGCCGGGAAAGGACATCGTCTCGCCCGCCCCTCCGCCTGCGCCGGGCGGCGCGACGCGAACGATCGCCGCCTGATAGTCCCGGAACGGGTCGGCGAAGGCGAGTTCCGCCTCGCGCGGCACGTCGCGGTCGGTCGCCCGCGTGCGCTCGAGGGTCGCGCCGCCTTCTTCCACGACGAGCTCGCGCAGCTCGAGCGCCGCGCCGTCCGGCCGCGTCTCGTCGGACAGCACCAGGACGCCGCTGTCGTCGCGGACGCCGATGCCGCAGAGGTCGGCAAGCGGCTCGAGCGCCGCCCGGGCCGTGGTCGGCGCGTCGACCACATAGCCGGCGACGCTGTCGCCCGACTGCGTTTCATCGATGCCGGCGAGGCCGTGATCGGAGAGGATCGCCGCGGCGAGATCGCCGGCAAGCGCGGTCGAGAGCCGCCCGTTCAGCCAATGCCCGCGATGCCAGTTGGCACCATCCCTCCAGGTTTCCGCCAATGCCGGAAAGGCGGGGAACGGCCGCGCGTCCCAAGCCCAGACGCAGATCCGCGACGGGTCGACCATCCTGCCGCCATAGATCGGGGAGACCGGATTGGCCGCCGCATCGAAATGCGGGCTTCCGGCATCCCAGCGGTCGAAATGCGCTTCGAGGAAGCGCGCCTGCGCCAGATCGCTTCGCCCGCCTGACGAGAAGTGGGGCAGCGCGTTCTCCGACGACTTCGCATCGGGAAAGACGTTCGGCTGGTTCGGCCCCTTGTCCACGGCCGGGCAACCGATCTCCGTGAAGCGTACGGGCTTCGACCCCGGAACCCACGCCGTCGGCGATGATGCCTCGATGCCGCCGACGCGGTCGTAGTGCCGGTTCCGCCACCACGCGGCGATGTCCTTGGGCCGGAACACCCATGGCTTGCCGTACGACCCGTCGGTGATCGGAGAGCGGACGCGGGCATGCCGCGCGGCAGCACCCGCATAGTACCAGTCGAAGCCCTCGCCGGCCGTGATCTGGCCGCGCAGTCCTGCCGGGTCGCAGGGTCCGCGAAACCCGTCGGGATTGCCGCCGGCATAGTCGGCATCGCGCCAGTCCGAAAGCGGCATGTAGTTGTCGATGCCGACCGAGCTGACCGCGTCGTGCGCCCACAGCGGGTCGAGATGGAAGCGGACGTCGCCCGAGCCGTCATCCGGCTGGTGGCCGAAATACTCGCTCCAGTCCGCGCCGTAGGTGATGTCGGTATCCGGGCCGAGGATCGTCCGCGCCTCGCCGGCGAGCCGGCACAGCCCATCCACGAAGGGGAAAGCGCCCGTCTCGTCGCGAAGCGTCGTCAGGCCGCGCAGCTCCGAGCCGAGGAGAAACGTGTCGACGCCCCCGGCCATCGCCGCAAGGTGGGCGTAGTGGAGCACGAAGCGGCGATACCCCCAGTCCGATCCCGGACCGGAAAAGCCGACGCCACCACTGGCCACCGGGAAGTTCCCGATCGCGGCGTCGCCGCAGAAAGCCGCCACCTCCTCGCGCGCCGCGCCCGTCTTGTCGGCGGTGCCGGTGCGGCCCGGCGCGACGTCGCACGTGATGCGGCCGCGCCAGGGAAATGCCGGCTGGCTTTCGCCGCCATACGGATCGGCAAGCCCGTTGCCGGGGGCAATGTCCATCATCACGAACGGATAGAGCGCGACCTTCAGCCCCCTCGCCCGAAGCTCGGCGATGCACTCCACCACGGCGGCGTCGGACGGCGTTCCGCCGTAGCTCGCCGCGCCGTCGTGCGTGGTGACCTTTGCGGCGTCCTGCCGGGCGAGGCCCGAGACCCGCCACGCCTCCGACCACCCGGCGGGATCGTTGTCCACCACCTTCGGGCGCAGCGTGCAGCGGCCGGCGCGCAGGTCGTCGCCGAACCAGGCGACGACGAGCGCCACCTCCTCCAGGTTCGGGCACACTGCCTGCAGCTCGTCGAGCGAGGCGACGATGTCCGAGCGGCCGTGCAGCATGTTGCGGTTGAGCGGCCGGGTTTCGCCCGGCCCCGCGCGGTAGGTCGCGGCGCGCGGCAGCAGGCCGTATTCCGTCGATCCGGGCAGCAGCGCGACGGAGCGTATCTGCCGGTTGAGGCGGCCGACCGGCCGGATCACCTCGAACTGGAACTGCGGAATGCGGTTGCCGTAGTCGCCGAGCGGAAACCGCTCCAGCACGACATGGGCGACGCCGCGATAGGCGGGCGCGTTGCCGGTGCCCTGCCGCGCCTCGATCAGGGGATCCGCCGGCTGGTCCTCGCTCCCGCGATAGACGCGCAGCGTCACCTCCTCGAGGTCGAGCTCCCGGCCATCGGCCCAGATGCGGCGCACGCAGGCGATCTCCCCCTCGCATAACGCGAAGGCCGCGTTGGCGAAATAGCTGTAGGTCGTCACCTTCGGCCCGCTGCCCTTGCCGCCCTGCCGCTCCGAATGGCGGCTTTCCTCGAAGCGCGTCGCCCAGATGATGTTGCCACTCACCCGGGCGGTGCCGTAGACGCGGGCGATCGGCGCGCCCTCCTCGGCCGTGAACGGCCGCATCGTCGAAAGGCGCGGTCCCTCGATGCGCCGCGTGCTTTCGATCAGGCTGCGGTCGACGGCATAGCCCGCCATCGCGCCCACCGCCGAGCCGATGGCGCTGCCGACCGGGCCGAAGACGCTGCCGATGAAGGCGCCGGCAGATTGCAGGATGACTGTCGACATGTCCTACCCGAGGTCTGGAAAGGCGAAGACGCCGGCGATCTTGCGTCGCCACTGCGGGATGAGGGCGGAGACGATCACCGCATGGCCCTCATAGGCATGGAGGAAGCGTTCGCCGGGCATGGCGATGCCCAGATGCTTCGCCGCGTGGTGCGCGCGCCAGCGGAAGACGACGAGGTCGCCCGGCGCCAGCGCGGCCATGGGTTTCTCGATGCAGTGCCGGCGCGCCGCCTCGATGAGCGGGTCGCCCTCGCCCGCTTCCGCCCAGTCGGGAGAGTACGGTCCCGGCATTTCCGGCTCCCGGCCGTAGACGGCGCGCCAGACGCCGCGCACAAGGCCGAGGCAGTCGCAGCCCACGCCCTTGCGCGAGCCTTGATGGCGATAGGGCGTGCCCAGCCACGTCAGGGCCTCGGCGAGGATGGCGGCCGCCGCCGTCAGGTCCGGCCGCACGCTCATTCCACCAGCGCCCCGCCGTCGAGCGCCATGCCCTCGGTGACATAGGCATAGGCCGCGTCATTACCGGGAAGGTGCGGAAATCCCCTGAAATTCAGGGTGTTGGCGAACTTCGCCTTGCAGGTCGCAAAGCGCTTGTCGCAACCGGCGACGATGGTGAAGGTGTCGCCCGGCAGGGGCATCATCTCCGCCGCCGGCAGGACGAGGTAGACCTCCCCAGCGTCCACCGCATGCTCGACCAC
>JAEZXF010000384.1 GCA_023419995.1 Pseudomonadota bacterium
GACCTCGAGCCGCAACCCGGAGCTGAACCTGCGGCGCATGAACGAGGCGGGCCTGCTCGGCAAGCTCATCCCCGACTTCCAGAAGATCGTGGCGATGATGCAGTTCACCATGTACCACCACTACACGGTGGACGAGCACCTGATCCGCTGCGTCGGCGTGCTGTCCGAGATCGAGCACGGCGACGCCGAGGCGATCCATCCGCTCAGCCATTCGCTGATGCCGGGCCTGAAGGCGCAGCGCGACATCCTCTACGTCACGGTGCTGTTCCACGACATCGCCAAGGGCCGGCCGGAGGACCATTCGACGGCGGGCGCCCGGATCGCGCGGCGGCTGTGCCCGCACATGGGCTTTTCCGCCGCCGACACCGAGACCATCGCCTGGCTGATCGAGAACCACCTCGTCATGTCGATGACGGCGCAGACCCGCGACCTCAACGACCGCAAGACCATCCAGGACTTCGCCGACATCGTGCAGTCGGTCGAGCGGCTGAAGCTGCTGCTCATCCTCACCGTCTGCGACATCCGCGGCGGCGGCCCGGGCGTGGGGAACGGCTGGAAGGGCCAGCTCCTGCGCACGCTCTACTACGAGACCGAGCTGCAGCTGACCGGCGGCTTCTCCGAGGTGTCGCGCGCCGAGCGGGCGCAGGCGGCGCGCGCCGCGCTCGGCAACGCGCTGGCCGGCTGGCCCCAGGCCGAGCGCGACCGCTATCTCGCCCTGCCCTACGACAACTACCTGCTGACCGTGCCGCTCGACGACCAGCAGCGCCACCTCGCCTTCATCCGCGACGCCGACGCGGCCGGGCGCAAGCTGGCGACGATGGTGCGCACGCACCAGTTCGAGGCGGTCACCGAGATCACGGTGCTGTCGCCCGACCACCCGCGCCTGCTGTCGGTGATCGCCGGCGCGTGCGCCGCCTCCGGCGCCAACATCGTCGACGCGCAGATCTTCACCACGGCCGACGGGCGGGCGCTCGACACCATCCTGATCGGCCGCGAGTTCGACCTCGACGAGGACGAGCGCCGCCGCGCCGAGCGGGTCGGCCGGCTGATCGAGGACGTGCTGGCGGGCAAGGCCTGGCTGCCCGAGATGATCGAGAAGCGGGCGAAGCCGAAGCGCGGCGCCAAGGCCTTCCGCATCGAGCCGCGCGCCGACATCCGCAACACGCTGTCGAACCGCTTCTCCGTCATCGAGGTCAAGGGCCTCGACCGGCCGGGCCTGCTGTCCGAGATCACCGGCGCGCTGTCGGACCTGTCGCTCGACATCGCCTCGGCCCACATCACCACCTTCGGCGAGAAGGTGATCGACACCTTCTACGTGACCGACCTGACCGGCCACAAGATCGACAATCCGTCCCGGCAGGAACGGGTGCGCCGGACGCTCGTCGCGGTCATGGAAGGCACGGCATCCCAGCGCAACACGGCAGTCACCGCCGCGGCCTCCTGACCGCGCCCCTACAGGATTCGCATCCCATGAGCCTCGTGAAGAAGTTCGCCGCCGTCGGCGGGGCAACCTCGGTCAGCCGCATCAGCGGCTTCGTGCGCGAGGCGCTGATCGGCGCCGCGCTCGGCGCCGGGCCGGTGGCCGACGCGTTCTACGCCGCCTTCCGCTTCCCCAACCTGTTCCGCCGGCTGTTCGCCGAGGGCGCCTTCAACACCGCCTTCATCCCGCTGTTCGCCAAGGAGCTGGAGGGCGGCGGGCAGGAGGCGGCGCGCCGCTTCGCCGAGGACGTGCTGTCGGTGCTGATGGCGTCGCTGATCCTGCTGTCGGGCCTGGCGATCCTGTTCATGCCGTTCCTCGTCGAATGGGTGATCGCGCCGGGCTTCGCCGACGACCCGGAGAAGGTCGACCTGACGGTGCTGCTGACCCGGGTCATGTTCCCGTACCTGTTCTTCATGTCGCTGGTGGCGATGCTGTCGGGCATCCTCAACTCGATGCGGCGCTACTTCCTCGCCGCCATCGTGCCGGTGCTGCTCAACGTCGTGCTGATCGGCGTGCTGGTCGTGACGCTTTCGCTCGGGCTCGACGGCCCGGCCACCGGGCTCTGGCTCGCCTGGGGCGTCTTCGCCTCGGGCGCGGCGCAGCTCTTCTTCCTGATGCGCGGGGTCAAGCGCGAGGGCTTCACCATGACGCTGCGCCGGCCGGCGTTGACGCCGGACGTCAGGCGCCTGCTGATGCTGATGGGGCCGGCGCTGCTGACCGGCGGCGTCACCCAGATCAACCTGCTCGTCGGCCAGATCATCGCCTCGGCGCAGGAAGGCGCCATCGCGCTCCTCAACTATGCCGACCGCATCAACCAGCTGCCGCTCGGCGTCATCGGCATCGCCATCGGCGTGGTGCTGCTGCCGGAGCTGGCGCGCACGCTCAAGGCCGGCAATTTCGACGACGCGCAGCACCTGCAGAACCGTTCGCTCGAGTTCGGCCTCGGCCTCACCCTGCCCGCGGCCGTCGGCTTCATGCTGTTCTCCGGCCCGCTGGTGAACATCGTCTACGAGCGCGGCGCGTTCACGGCCGAGACGACGGCGCTGACGGCGGCCGCGCTTTCGGCCTTCGCCACCGGCCTGCCCGCCTACGTGCTGATCAAGGTGTTCTCGCCGGCCTACTTCGCCCGGCTCGACGTCAAGAGCCCGATGTGGTTCTCGATCGCGGCGGTCGTCGTCAACATCGTCTGCAGCCTGATCCTGTTCCCGGTCTGGGGCCATGTCGGCATCGCCGCTGCGACGTCGGTCTCCGCCTGGCTGAACTTCGCGCTGCTCGCCGGCGTGCTGTGGCGGCGCGGCGACTTCCGCCCCTCGGCCGTCACCCTGCGGCGCGTGGCGCTGATCGTGCTGGCCAGCGCGGTGATGGGCGTGCTGGTCGTCGTCCTCGGCCTGTGGATGCAGGGCTGGCTCGCCTCACCCTCGACGCTGGTGCGACTGGCCGCGACGCTGCTCGTCATCGGGATCGCCGCGACGCTCTACTTCGTCCTCGTCATCGCCACCGGCGCGGTCGACCGCGAGGAGCTCCTGCTGGCGCTGCGGCGGCGCAGGACGAGGGCGGCGGAGCCGGCCGGCGACGCCTCTTGATCCCCGCCGCATCGTCCGTCATAAGCCGACGCAACCCTCGGCTCTCATCCGCCAAGAGGCCCTCCACAAGCTTCGGACCCTATCCATGAGCAGTTTCAAACCCCTCGTCTTCTCGGGCGTCCAGCCGACCGGGAACCTCCATCTCGGCAACTATCTCGGCGCGATCCGCAAGTTCGTCGCGCTGCAGGAGAGCCACGACTGCATCTACTGCGTCGTCGACCTGCACTCGATCACCGCGCAGCTCGTGCACGAGGACCTGCCGGCGCAGACGCGGTCGATCACCGCCGCCTTCCTCGCCTCCGGCATCGATCCCGAGAAGCACATCGTCTTCAACCAGAGCCGGGTGCCGCAGCATGCGGAGCTGGCCTGGATCTTCAACTGCGTCGCCCGCATCGGCTGGATGAACCGCATGACGCAGTTCAAGGACAAGGCTGGCAAGGACCGCGAGAACGCCTCGCTGGGCCTCCTCGCCTATCCGAGCCTGATGGCCGCCGACATCCTCGTCTACCGCGCCACCCACGTGCCGGTCGGCGACGACCAGAAGCAGCACCTCGAGCTGACGCGCGACATCGCCGCCAAGTTCAACAACGACTTCTCGCAGAAGATCGGCGAGCTCGGCCTCGGCGTCGAGATGCAGGCCGGCGACGAGACGGTCAACGGCTTCTTCCCGCTGACCGAGCCGCTGATCGAGGGCCCGGCGACCCGCATCATGAGCCTGCGCGACGGCACGAAGAAGATGTCGAAGTCCGATCCGTCGGACCTGTCGCGCATCAACCTGACCGACGACGCCGACGCCATCGCCAAGAAGATCAAGAAGGCCAGGACCGACCCCGAGGCGCTGCCGTCCGAGCTCGACGGCCTGAAGACGAGGCCCGAGGCGGAGAACCTCGTCGGCATCTATGCCGCGCTGGCCGGGCAGAGCCGCGAGGCGGTGATCGCCGAGTTCGGCGGGCAGCAGTTCTCGGCGTTCAAGCCGGCGCTGGCCGACCTGGCGGTCGAGAAGCTCGCGCCGGTCGCGGCCGAGATGCGCCGCATCTCCGGCGACCGCGCCTATATCGACGCCGTGCTGCGCGACGGCGGCGAGCGCGCCGGCGCCATCGCCGAGCGGACGATGAAGCAGGTGCGCGAGATCATCGGCCTGCTCGACGACTGAGCGGCGGCCGGCCCGCGGCATCGCGGTGCTTGCCCGATCTGCGGCGGGGTGGCAGATTGCCGGCCGGAACGGACACGGCGATGCGGGACGGCCTCGCCGCGATCCGACAGCGAACGACGCCGCGGAGGCGGGAGAGGGCCCATGGTTTCAAGACGCCTGAGCGGGGAAGCCGGCCACCGGCGCAAGTTCCTCGCCGTCGTCGACAATACGCCCGAATGCGAGCGCGCCATCGCCTACGCGGCGCGGCGTGCCCGCTCGACCGGCGGCGCGGTGGTGCTGCTCTACGTGATCGAGACGGCCGACTTCCAGCAATGGCTGGGCGTCGAGCAGATCATGCGCGAGGAGGCGAACGCGGCCGCGGCGACGACGCTCGACACCCATGCCTCGCGGGTGCGCGAGCAGGTGGGCGTCGAGCCGGAGCTGGTCGTGCGCGAGGGCGCGGCGACGCAGGAGATCCACCGCCTGATCGAGGAAGACCAGGACATCGCCATCCTCGTGCTCGCCGCCGGCAGCGCCAAGGAAGGGCCGGGGCCGCTCGTCACCTCGGTGGCCGGCAAGGGCGCGGCGTTCCCCATCCCCGTCACCGTGGTGCCGGCGGGCCTGACCGACGAGGAGATCGAGACGCTGGCCTGAGCACGATCTGTCACCCCGGCCGCGCGCCGCTGGACGATTGCGCCCGGGCCGGGCAGCCCCCATATAGGGACCCGACGAGGCACGAGGCTTGCCGCGGGCGGCGCCTTGCCTTATTTAGAATTATTCCAGACTGGAGCAAGAGAACGCCATGTTCATCCAGACCGAAGCCACACCCAATCCGGCAACGCTGAAGTTCCTCCCGGGCAAGGTGGTGCTGGAGGACGGCACGGCCGATTTCCGCGACGCCGAGGCCGCGCGCGGCGCCTCGCCGCTGGCCGGCGCCCTGTTCGACGTGCCCGGCGTCACCGGCGTCTTCTTCGGCTACGACTTCGTCACCGTCACCAAGCAGGACGGCCCGGAATGGCCGCACCTCAAGCCGGCGATCCTCGGCGCGATCATGGAGCACTTCATGTCCGGCCTGCCGGTGATGATGCGCGACAGCGCCGCCGCCTCGCTCGCCGACGAGGCGGAGGGAGACGAGTTCTACGACAAGGCGGACGAGGAGATCGTCCTGACCATCAAGGAGCTGCTCGACACGCGGGTGCGCCCGGCCGTGGCCCAGGACGGCGGCGACATCACCTTCCGCGGCTTCGAGAACGGCACCGTCTTCCTGCACATGAAGGGCGCCTGCGCCGGCTGCCCGTCCTCGACGGCGACGCTGAAGCACGGCATCCAGAACCTGCTGCGCCACTTCGTGCCCGAGGTGCAGCACGTCGAGCAGATTCCGTAGGCGGCACGCCCTCCCGGATGCCCGGCATGGCGCCGGAAACAGAAAAACCGGGCTTGCGGCCCGGTTTTTCTGTTTCTGCGACGTCAATGTTGCCTAGACGGTTCGCATCATTATTTGACGATGACCTTGGCGCCGACCTCGACGCGGTCGTACAGGTCGATGATGTCCTGGTTGATGAGCCGGATGCAGCCCGACGACATGGCGCGGCCGATCGACTTCCACTCGGGCGTGCCGTGCAGGCGATAGCCGGTGTCGCCGCTCTTGTTGAACAGGTACATGGCGCGGGCGCCGAGCGGGTTCGACAGGCCGCCGGGCTGGCCGCCGCGCCACTTGGCGAGCTCCGGCTGGCGGCCGATCATCGCGGCCGGCGGGGTCCAGGTCGGCCATTCGCGCTTCATCGCGACGCGCGACGTGCCCTGCCACTCGAAGCCCTCGCGGCCGACGCCGATGCCGTAGCGCATCGCCTTGCCGTCGGCCATGACCAGGTAGAGGAACTTCTCCTTGGTATCGAC
>JAEZXF010000491.1 GCA_023419995.1 Pseudomonadota bacterium
TCCACCGCGCGCCAGCCGATGTCGCGGCGGCAGAAGCCGCCCGGCCAGTCGATGCCGTCCACGGCGCGGTAGGCGCGCGTCTGCGCCTCGGACACGGTCGCGCCCGTCGCCGTGACGTTCAGCACCCGCCCGCCGGCGGCGACGAGCCTGCCTGCCGCATCGAGCGCCGTGCCGGCATGGAAGATCTGCACGCCGTCGGACGCGTCCTCGACGCCCGCGATGACGCTGCCCTTCTCCGGTGTGCCGGGGTAGCCCTTCGCGGCCATCACCACGGTCAGCGCGGCGAGAACTCCGCCAGCCTGCCCTCGGCCGAGGCGAGGAGCAGCGGCAGCACGTCGTCCTCCAGCCGCAGCATCAGCACCTGGCATTCGGGATCGCCGAAGCGCGCGTTGTACTCGATCAGCTTCGGCCCGTCCCTGGTCAGCATCAGTCCGGCATAGAGCACGCCGGCGAACGGCATGCCCATCTCGGCCATGCCGCGCATGGTCGGCTCGACGATCTCGCGGATCACGCGCGCCTCCAGCTCCGGCGTCAGCACCGGCGCGGGCGAGTAGGCGCCCATGCCGCCGGTGTTCGGCCCGGTGTCGCCATCGCCGACGCGCTTGTGGTCCTGCGCCGTGCCGAAGGGCAGCGCGACCCTGCCGTCGCACAGGAAGAAGAAGCTCGCCTCCTCGCCTTCGAGGAACTCCTCGACCACCACCTCGGCGCCGGCCGCGCCGAACGCGCCCTCGAAGCAGGCGTCGATGGCGGCAAGCGCCTCGCCGAGCTCCATCGCCACGGTCACGCCCTTGCCGGCGGCGAGGCCGTCCGCCTTGACGACGATCGGCGCACCGACCTTCGCCGCATAGGCGCGGGCGTCGGCGGCATTGTCGAAGCGGCCATAGGCGGCGGTGGGAATGGCGTAGCGGGCGCACAGGTCCTTGGTGAATCCCTTGGAGCCCTCGAGCTGCGCCGCCTTCGCCGACGGACCGAAGACGCGGATGCCGGCCGCGGCGAGGTCATCGGCAAGGCCCGCTACCAGCGGCGCCTCCGGCCCGACGACGACGAGGCCGATCTCCTTCTCCTTCGCGAAGGCGACGACGGCCGCATGGTCGGTGACGTCGAGCGCGACGCACTCGGCATGCCGGGCGATGCCGGGATTGCCCGGCGCGGCATGGAGCCTGCCCAGCAGCGGCGAGGCCGCGATCTTCCACGCCAGCGCATGCTCGCGCCCGCCCGAGCCGATCAGGAGTACGTTCATGCCGGCGATTCCCCTGCTGTCCGTTGGTCGGCCTTCCGGTAGGGCCACAGGCGGCGGGGGTCAAGAAGGCGCGAGGCCGGCACGTCCGACTTGACGCCCGCGAAAGGCCCTGCCACTCACGCGGGATGGAAGACATCCAGACCAAGGAAGCGCAGGGGCGCGTTGCCGACGCCCCTTCCGGCCACTGGGCCTATCGCCTGCTGCCGCGCTGGCTGTGGCCCTATGCGCAGCTCGCCCGCTGGGACCGGCCGATCGGCTGGTGGCTCTTGATGTGGCCGTGCTGGTGGTCGGCGGCGATGGCCGCCTCCGCCCGTGCCCAGCCCGGCGCGGCCCTCGCGGACGTCCTGCCCTCGCCCTGGCATCTGGCGCTGTTCACCGCCGGGGCGATCCTGATGCGCGGGGCCGGCTGCACCTACAACGACATCGTCGACAAGACCATAGACGAGCAGGTGGCGCGCACCCGCTCGCGGCCGCTGCCCTCGGGCAAGGTCACGCGCCGGCAGGCATGGATCTTCCTGTTCCTCCAGTGCCTCGGCGGGCTCGTCGTCCTTCTCCAGTTCAACTGGTTCGCGGTGCTGGTCGGCATCGCGTCGCTGGCGACGGTCGCCGTCTACCCGTTCATGAAGCGCATCACCGACTGGCCGCAGCTCTTCCTCGGCCTCGCCTTCTCTTGGGGCGCGCTGATGGGCTGGGCGGCGCATTTCGGCGCGCTCGAGCTTGCGCCGCTGCTGCTCTATTTCGGCTCGATCCTGTGGGTGATCGGCTACGACACCATCTACGCCCACCAGGACAAGGAGGACGACGCGCTGGTCGGCGTGCGCTCAACGGCGCGGCTGTTCGGCGGCAGGACGCGCGAATGGCTGATCGGCCTCTACGGCACGGCGCTGCTGTTCTTCCTCGTCGCCTTCGCCAACGCCGCCGTGCCGATGCCGGCGCTGGCCGGCCTGCTCGCGGCCGGCGCGCACATGTGGCGGCAGATCAGGGTCCTCGACATCGACGACCCCGACCAGTGCCTCATCCTGTTCAAGTCGAACTCGACGGTCGGCTGGCTGATCTTCCTCGGCCTCGTCGGCGGCGGCGTCTGGGCCGCGATCAGCCCGAACTTCTAGATCGTCTTCACCGCTTCCAGGAAACGATGAAAGCGATCCGGCTCCTTGCTAGCTCTCCTCGCGAGCGATGATCTCGTGCCCGTCGATGACGAGCCGGACGCCGAGTTCGCCGATGTTGCGGCGGGCGAGGAAGCGCGGGCGGCGCTGCACCGACATGCGGCCCTTGCGGCGCGCGACGGGCGGCCGCTTCTTCACCAGCCCGAGCGATTCCTCGAGCGTGCGCGCCTCGCCGTCGGCCTCGATCAGCAGCATCGGCAGGCGATAGGCATCCGACCACGCGCGCCAGTCCGCCGCGACGTCGTCGAGGTCATGGGCGACGAGCAGCGGGACCGACAGCATCGGGTCGGAATGGAGCAATTCCAGCGTCACGGTGACGTTGCCGTCGCCATCCTCGATGGCGCGGGCGGCAACACCCCGGAAGGCGCGCGCCGGCAGCGCGATCGACACCGGCAGGCGGCTGCCCTCGAGGATGCGGCGCATGGTGACGCCGCGGTGGTCGATGGTGAAGGTGACGTCGCCGAGGTCGTCTCGCCGGGCATAGGACACTGCCTGCGGCAGACGGAACGGGTCGAGCCGCAGATCGCAGCCGGCCCAGGCGGGTTTCAGCCCGGTATTCATCGTCAGTTGCGCCTTCCTGTCTCTCCTGAGAGCCGGTTTCCGGCTTCCCCGGGCAGCTTTTGCCGCCTCGTTTATGGGCACGACAGTATCGGGCGCGGCGTTCCGCCCGGCTTAAGAAGCAGGGTTAAGGCTTCGTCGCCTCGGTGCATGGTTATCGGTTTGCAACCCCATGCAAGGAATCTTAAATCACCTTGTTGGGGTTCATGATGCCGGCGGGATCGAAGGCGGCCTTGATGCGGCGCATCAGGTCGACGGCGACCGGCGGCGCGGTGGCGATCAGCTCGTCGCGCTTCATGCGACCGATGCCGTGCTCGGCCGAGATCGAGCCGTCGAAGCGGCGCACCACGGCGTGGACGGCATCGTTGACCTCGCGATAGCGGGCGAGGAACGCGGCCGGCTCCATGCCCACCGGCTGCGAGATGTTGTAGTGCAGGTTGCCGTCGCCCATGTGGCCGAAGGCGACGAGCCGGGCGCGCGGCTCGAGCGCGGCAACGGCTTGCCAGGCCGCGTCGATGAAATCGGGGATCGCGGCGACCGGCACGGAGACGTCGTGCTTGATCGAGGCGCCCTCGTGGCGCTGCGCGTCCGACATCGACTCGCGCAGCTTCCACAGCGCCTCGCCCTGCGCGCCGCTCGCGGCGAGGACGGCGTCGCCGACCAGACCGCGCTCGATGCCCTCGGCGAGGATCTCCTCGATCAGGCCGCGCGCGTCCTCGGCCGAGCGGCCGGAGGAGATCTCCACCAGGACGTGCCAGGGAAAGGCGGAGGCGAGCGGCGCGGCCGCGCCCGGCATGTGCCGCAGCACGAAGGCGAGGCTCTCGCCGATCATCAGCTCGAAGGCGGTAAGGCCGGCGCCCGCGCGGCCTGAGGCGAGCGAGAACAGCGCCAGCGCGGCCTGCGGGCTTTCAAGCCCGACCCACGCGACCTCCCTGCCCTTCGGCCGGGGGTAGAGCTTGAGGACGGCTGCGGTGATGACGCCCAGCGTGCCTTCGGCCCCGACGAACAGGTTTTTCAGGTCGTAGCCGGTGTTGTCCTTCTTGAGCTTGCGCAGGTCGTCCAGCACCTCGCCGGTCGGCAGCACCACCTCGACGCCGAGGCACAGCTCGCGCGCGTTGCCGTAGGCGAGAACGCCGGTGCCGCCGGCGTTGGACGACAGGTTGCCGCCGATCTGCGCCGTGCCCTGCGAGGCCAGCGACAGCGGGAACAGCCGGTCGGCGGCGTCGGCCGCCTCACGCAGCGCATGCAGCGTCACCCCCGCCTCGGCAATGACAGTGTTCGAGGCCGGGTCGATCTCGCGGATGGCGGCAAGCCGCGACAGCGACAGCACCACCTCGTTGCCGGTCGTGTCCGGCACCTGCCCGCCGACGAGGCCGGTGTTGCCGCCCTGCGGCACGATGGGGGTGCCGGTCTCGCTCGCCAGCCTGAGGATGGCGCTGACCTCGGCAACGCTGCCGGGCCTGAGCACCAGCGGCGTGACGCCCGGCCACAGGCCGCGCCGCTCGGTGACGAACGGCTCGGTCTCGGCAGGATCGCGCAGCGCGTGCCGGGCGCCGACGATGGCGGCGAAGCGGTCGAGGATGTCCGGCGCCGGCATCGGCCTACCCGTCGCGCGGCGCGGCGGCGCGGCGCAGCCGGTCAGCGATCGCCTCGCCGAGCCCGTCCTGCGGGATCGGCT
>JAEZXF010000501.1 GCA_023419995.1 Pseudomonadota bacterium
GAGCTGAGGAGAAGCGGCTCTGCCGCTGGGAGAGAGGGCGCGGGTCATGGACGACGAGAAACACGTGCCGGTGCCCCGGCGCGGCATCTGGGGATGGATGCTGTTCGACTGGGCCCAGCAGCCATTCCACACGCTGGTCATCACCTTCGTCTTCGCGCCCTATTTCGCCGCCGCCGTCGCTCCCGACGCGGCGCGCGGCCAGGAGCTGTGGGGCTACGCCACCGGCATCGGCGGCCTGCTGATCGCGCTGTCCTCGCCGGTGCTGGGCGCCATCGCCGACGCCAGCGGCCCGCGCAAGCCGTGGATCTTCGTGTTCTCCGTCATCGGCGTCATCGGCTGCTGGGGCCTGTGGTTCGCCGCGCCGGGCATGACTGACCTGACCTTCGTGCTCATCGCCATCGCCGTCGCGGTCTTCGGCATGGAGTTCGCGGCCGTGTTCAACAACGCGATGATGCCCGACCTCGTGCCGCGGTCGCAGCTCGGCCGGCTCTCGGGCTCGGCCTGGGGGCTGGGCTATGTCGGCGGCCTGATCTCGCTGGTGCTGGTGCTCGGCTTCATGTCGGCCTCGCCCGAGAGCGGGCGCACGCTGCTCGGCTTCGAGCCGATCTTCGGCCTCGACCCCGCGGCGCGCGAGGGCGACCGCGCCTCCGGCCCGCTGACGGCGATCTGGTACGTGATCTTCGCGCTGCCGATGTTCCTGTTCACCCCGGACGCGGTACGCAAGCCGGCGCGCAGCGGGGCGATCCGGCAGGGGCTGACGAACCTTGCCGCCACGCTGCGCCGCCTGCCGGGCGAGCGCAGCTATTTCGGCTTCCTGATGTCGTCGATGTTCTACCGCGACGCGCTCAACGCGCTCTATGCCTTCGGCGGCATCTATGCGGCGGGCGTGCTCGGCTGGTCGATCATCCAGATCGGCGTGTTCGGCATCCTCGCCAACATCACCGGGGCGCTCGGCGCGTGGATCGGCGGCCGCGCCGACCAGCGCTACGGCCCCAAGGTGGTGGTGACGTGGTCGATCGTCATCCTGATCCTGTGCTGCCTGCTCGTCATCTCCACCACCCAGACCGAGGTGCTGTTCATGACCGTGGCAACGGAGGCCGGCGGAAGCCGCCTGCCCGACATCGTCTTCTACACGGCCGGCGCGCTGATCGGTTCGGCCGGCGGCTCGATCCAGGCGGCGTCGCGCAC
Organism: Pseudomonadota bacterium; assembly: GCA_023419995.1. Classification (GTDB taxonomy): domain Bacteria; phylum Pseudomonadota; class Alphaproteobacteria; order Rhizobiales; family Rhizobiaceae; genus Aerobium. The sequence continues at coordinate 1,189 of JAEZXF010000501.1, forward strand.
GCTGCTGGTCGACCAGGTCGATCGCGACAAGGTCACGGAGGCCTTCGGCCTCTACGCGCTGTCGGGCAAGGCCACGACCTTCATCGGCCCGCTGTCGATCGCCTTCGCGACCGCGTTCTTCGCCTCGGAGGTGTTCGGCTTCACGGCGCAGGAGGCGCAACGGCTCGGCATCACGCCGATCATCGTCCTGTTCGTCATCGGCCTTGTGCTGCTGCCGCTGGTCAGGGCGCGGACCTATGCGACGGAGGCGGCGTAGGGGCTTCGGCCCCGGGGACGCCGCGCTGCCCTCATCCAGCTGCCGCCACCTTCTCCCCGTGAAAGGGGAGAAGGAAGCCGGTCGCGACGCTGACGTCCTTCCCGCCGCGGGAAGAGGAATGGGTGAGGGCGGCGCCTGCCTCAGTGGCGGAAGTGGCGCACGCCGGTGAAGACCATGGCGATGCCGTGCGCGTCGGCGGCGGCGATCACCTCGTCGTCGCGCATCGAGCCGCCAGGCTGGATGACGGCCGTGGCGCCCGCCTGCACGGCGGCCAGCAGGCCGTCGGCGAACGGGAAGAAGGCGTCGGAGGCGACCACCGACCCCTTGGTCAGCGGCTCCTTCAGCCCGGCCGCCTCGGCCGCGTCGAGTGCCTTGCGGGCGGCGATGCGCGAGGAATCGACCCGGCTCATCTGGCCGGCGCCGATGCCCACCGTGGCGCGGTCCTTCGCATAGACGATGGCGTTGGACTTGACGTGCTTGGCGACGCGGAAGGCGAAGCGCAGATCGGCCATCTCCGCGTCCGTCGGCGCGCGCTTCGTCACCGCCCTGAGGTCGAGATCGTCGACCACGGCGTTGTCGCGTGACTGGACGAGCATGCCGCCGGCGACCGACCTGACGGCCATGCCGGCCGCGCGGGGGTCGGGCATGCCGCCGGTGACGAGCAGGCGCAGGTTCTTCTTGGCGGCGACGATGGCGGCCGCCTCGGGCGAGGCCTCGGGCGCGATGATGACCTCGGTGAAGGTCTTGACGATCTCCTCCGCCGCCTCCGCGTCGAGCAGTCGGTTCAGCGCGACGATGCCGCCGAAGGCCGAGACCGGGTCGCAGGCGAGCGCGGCGAGATAGGCGTCCTTCAGCGTCGCGCCCTCGGCCACGCCGCAGGGGTTGGCATGCTTGATGATGGCGACGGCCGCGGTGCGGGCGGGATCGAACTCGGCCACCAGCTCGAAGGCGGCGTCGGTGTCGTTGACGTTGTTGTAGGAGAGCTGCTTGCCCTGGAGCTGGCGCGCGGTGGCGACGCCCGGCCTCCTGTCGCCGTTGACGTAGAAGCCCGCCTTCTGGTGCGGGTTCTCGCCGTAGCGCATCACCGTCTCCAGCCTGCCGCCGAAGGCGCGCCACGCCGGGTCCTCCAGCGCCAGCGCGTCGGCGAACCAGCCGGAGATGGCGGCGTCGTAGGCGGCGGTGCGGGCATAGGCCTTGGCGGCCAGCGCCTGGCGGAAGCGGTAGGGCGTCGCGCCGCCGTTCTCCTTCAGCGTCTCCGCCAGGCGGGCATAGTCGGCCGGGTCGGTGACGATCGCGACATAGGCGTGGTTCTTGGCCGAGGCGCGCACCATGGCCGGGCCGCCGATGTCGATGTTCTCGACGATGGCGGCATAGTCGCCGCCGGCCGCGCGCACCTCCTCGAAGGGGTAGAGGTTGATGACGGCGATGTCGATGGCGCCGATCGCATGCGCTTCCATCGCCGCGACATGCTCCGCGTCGTCGCGGATGGCGAGCAGGCCGCCATGCACGGAGGGGTGCAGCGTCTTGACCCGGCCGTCCATGATCTCGGGGAAGCCTGTGATGTCGGAGACGTCCCTGACGGTGATGCCGGCCGCGGCGATCGCCTTGGCCGTGCCGCCGGTCGAGACCAGCTCGACGCCGGCGTCGGCCAGCGCGCGGGCGAGCTCGACCAGGCCGGTCTTGTCGGAGACGGACAGCAGCGCGCGGCGCGCCTTGACCAGATCGGGGGCGGGAATGTTCTTCGAGGCGACGGCCATGGCGCAGGGCTCCGTGCGGGATCGGCAGGGAAAGGATTTTTCGCGGCCTAGCACAGTGGCGCGCGGATGCAAACGACCTTGAAGGCGGTCACATGCGCAGGAAGCGCCAGTGGATCTCGGGATGCTCGGAGGCGCGGTAGGAGAAGACGATCTGGCGGCTGCGGCGCGGCCCGCCGATGCCGGCGAAGAACAGCGAATCCTCGACCTCAGGCGCCAGCTCCTCGCAGGAGAACTCCCAGCGCTCGCCGTCGGCGCCGGCCAGCACCAGCCCGTGGCGGCGGTTCTCGAACAGCGCCACGTCGGGGTGGAGGTGGAAGCGCACGGCGACGTTGTCGCGGCCGTCGGCCCGCGCTACCTCGCCGCCCTTGCGGAAGATGCGGTCGGTGCCCTCCAGCAGGTCGCCGCTCGCCGACAGCGCCAGCTCGCGCTCGTGGTAGAGGCCGAAGCGGGCGAGGTAGCCGTCGTGCCGGGCGACGAAGGACTGGATGCCGTCCGAATCGAGGCGCTGGCAGGCGACCTGGCGCGGCCCGTCGACCAGCGGCGTGCCGATCAGGCTGCCGAAGCCGTGCGACAGGGCGAAGCGCGCCGAGGAGGTGTCGTTGAGGGTGGCTGTCGAGTGCGCCGCCGTCGAGCGCGACAGCGGCCGGAAATCCTCGGCGCCCCAGGTGTCGACGCCGCAATTGACGACGAAATGGCTCCTGCCCGAGGACAGCTCGAAGGAGAGGCAGCCCGCCTGCGCCTGGTGCGACAGCTCCGGCGGCGGCGGCGCGCCGGTGTCGGCGATGACGGTGACGCCGCCCATCGACAGGCGCTCGTAGCCGGAATGCGGCGCGTGCAGCAGCGGCGCGCCGGCGGTGTCGTCGTGGTGCAGGATGGCGGCGATGCGGTCGTGGCTGGTCGCGCCCATGCCGTTGAAGCGGGCGAGCGTGCCGTCCTGGTGGCGGAAGAAGCGCAGCGCCGGCAGCATGCGCTCGACCGCGCCGATCAGCGCCTCGGGCGGGGCCTCGCCCTGGTTGGAATAGGTGTGGCGCAGCGGCAGGAGGTCGGCCAGCAGCTCCAGCACCACCTCGGGGTTGCGCGAGACGTGGCCGCCGTCCGGCAGGATCTGCCGCTCGAGCTCGGCCGAGAGCTGCCGCGAGGCGCCGCGCCGCGCCGTCTGCGCAGTGGGCAGCGACAGCGCCGCGAAGGCGAGCGCGACGCGCGCGGACAGCCGCTTCTCGCCGTCCGGCATCTCGGGCGCGACCGCGCGCAGGTAGCGCACCTGCATCGCCAGCGACTTCAGGAAGGCGCGGTAGAAGGAGTAGTCGGCGCCCTGCAGCACGATGCCCGAATGCTGGAGCCAGGCGATGATGCGCCGGGCGGTGACGCCGCCGTCCCAAGCGATGCCGCCGATGCGGCGGCCGTGGACCGACATCCAGTCGGCGACCAGCGCCCGGGCGTTGGCGGCCGAAAGGTCGGTCTCGGCCGCATGCATGTGGCGCAGCCAGCCGAAGCCGTGCAGCGCCGCCAGCCAGCCCCTGTTGGCGACGTCGATCTCGAAGGGAGAGGTGCCCTGGGTGTCGATCAGCGTGCCGGCGAGCGGGAAGCGGCAGTGGTAAATCTCGTGCGCGATCTGCGGGTCGGCGAGGCGCAGGTCGGGTGGGGCGATGAGGATGCGCTCGGGCGTGCGGCCGGTGAAGCGCCAGCGATAGACCGGCCCCAGCCGCACGCGGCCGCGCAGCCTTCGCCACGCGGCAGAGGCGACCAGCGCCCATAGCTGAGGTGAATCGGACCGCCCAAAGCCCAAGTCGATCTTGCCTCCGAATCGCCCCCCAGCACGCATCGGCAGGATTAGCTTAGGCGAGTCAAGGCGTTGTGCGAAGGCTCAAACGCTTTTGCCCGTTCAGGAGAGGCGTTTGAGCCGCGCGGCGAAGAAGCCGTCGAGGCCGGAGAGCGCGGGCGTCCCCATGTCCAGCCCGGCCGGGGTGGTGCGCACCGTGCCGGTCCCGGTCAGGAACGGGTCGCAGAAGGGGAACTCGCCCGGCCGCACCGGATCGAGGGCGACCTGCGGATTGGCGGCCAGAAAGGCGTTCAGCAGCGCCTCGCCCTCCGCCGGCTCCAGCGAGCAGTTGGAGAAGACGACCGTGCCACCGGGCTTCACCAGCGTGACGGCATGGGCCAGCATCCGCGCCTGGAGCGCGGCGAGCTTCTCGACGTCCTGCGGCCCCTTGGTCCACGGCACGTCGGGATGGCGGCGCACCGTGCCGGTGGACGAGCAGGGCGCGTCGAGCAGCACGGCGTCGAACGGCGTCTCGGGCACATAGGCGAAGAGGTCGCCCTGGACGATGCCCGCCTCGAGCTTCAGCCGCTCGAGATTGGCGCGGAGCCGCTTCGCCCGGTTCGGCGACAGCTCCAGCGCCGTCACCCTGGCCCCGGCATGGGCGAGCTGCGCGGTCTTGCCGCCGGGCGCGGCGCACAGGTCGGCGACGCGCAGGCCGGCGATGTCGCCGAACAGCTGTGCCGGGATGGAGGCGGCGGCATCCTGCACCCACCATTCGCCCTCGGCGAAGCCGGGCAGCGCGGTCACCGGCCCGTCGAGCCGCTCGAGGCGGACCCCGCCGGTGGGCAGCACGACGCCGCCCAGCCGGACGGCCCAGCCCCCGGGATCGGACTTGACCGTGAAGTCGATCGGCGATTCGAGCCGGTGTGCGGCGAGGATCGCCGCCGCCTGCGCCTCGCCATAGGCCGCGCGCAGGCTCCGGGCGAACCAGTCGGGCGCATCGACGGTCTTCGCCAGCGCCGCCGGCAGGGCACGCTCCTTGCGGCGGGCGATCTCGCGCAGCACGCCGTTGACGAGGGCGGAAAAGCGCTGCGTGCGCTTGTCTTCCTTGGCCTGGGTGACGGCGAGGTCGACGGCGGCGCTGTCGGGCACGTCGAGGAACAGGATCTGCGCCGCCGCCACGTGCAGGATGTGCGACAGCGCGTGGGCGTTGGCCGGCAGCGGCCGCTCGAGGCGGGCGTCGATGAGCGCCTGCACGGTGCCGCGGAAACGCAGCGCCGTCGTCAGGATCGCCCGCACCAGCGCCCGGTCGCGCGGCTCCAGCGCGCGGAACTGCGGGTGCCCGTGGTCATGGTCGGTCAGCCCGTCGAGCGGCGTCCCGGCGTCGACGATGGCGGCAAGGAGCTTGGCGGCCGTCTTGCGGGCGGCGAGGCCCGGCGTCACCGGCGGCCACTTCTGGGGCCGGTGGGGCTGCGGCCCCACGGGTTGCCGGCATCGGGCTTCGGCTCCGGCTGGGGTGGCTGATCCGGCGTTCTTTCGCCCCACGGGCCGGAGGAGGGAGCCTCGGGTGCGACCGGGCGCTGGGGTCGGGCCGGCTGCTCGGGCTGCTGCGGGCGTGCGGGCGCGCTGCGCGGGGCCGCACCGCCATTGCCGCCGCCGTCGCGGAACTCCTGCTCGATCAGCTCGAGCGCGGCGATGCGGTTCTCGGTGTTCGGGTGGGTCGAGAACAGGCTGTCCATGCGCTCGCCCGACAGCGGGTTGATGATGAAGAGATGCGCGGTGGCCGGGTTGCGCTCGGCGTCGGGATTGTGGACCGTCTGCGCGGTGCGGGCGATCTTTCCCAGCGCCGAGGCGAGCCACAGCGGCTGGCCGCAGATCTCGGCACCGCGCCGGTCGGCGGCGTATTCGCGGGTGCGGCTGATCGCCATCTGCACGATCATCGCGGCGAGCGGCGCGACGATGATCGCCACCAGCACGCCGATCACGCCCAGCGGGTTGTTGTTGTTCTCCCGGCTGCCGCCCATGAAGAAGGCGAAGTTGCCGAGCATCGAGATCGCGCCGGCCAGCGTCGCGGTGATGGTCATGGTCAGCGTGTCGCGGTTCTGCACGTGGGCCAGCTCGTGCGCCATGACGCCGGCGACCTCCTCGCGGCTGAGGCGCTGGAGCAGGCCGGTGGTGGCGGCGACGGCCGCGTTCTGCGGGTTGCGGCCGGTGGCGAAGGCGTTGGGCTGCGGCGTGTCGATGAGATAGACCTTCGGCATCGGCAGGCCGGCGCGTGTCGCGAGCGCCTTGATGATGCCGTAATATTCGGGCGCGTTGCGCTCGTCGACCTCGACCGCGCGATGCATGCGCAGCACCATCTTGTCGGCGTTCCAGTAGCTGAAAACGTTCATGGCCGCGGCGATGAGGAAGGCGATGACCATGCCGCTCTCGCCGCCGATCAGATAGCCCACACCCATGAAC
>JAEZXF010000001.1 GCA_023419995.1 Pseudomonadota bacterium
CCGGTCGCGCTGTCGAGCCCGAGCGCCCGGTAGTCGACATTGATGCGCAGCGACGCGCGCATCGCGTTGCGCAGCTCCTCGAGGTAGTTCTGGTTGAGCGACTCGATCTCCGCCTGGCTGAGGTTCCGGGCCGAAAGGCGCTGCTGGTAGTTGCGGGCGATGCCGTCGGCGAGCGGCGAATCGTAGGAGACCGAGATCGCCTCGCGCAGGTCCGCATCGGGGGCGATGTCGTAGCGGCTGCGCAGCTCGGCGAGCACCTCGGGGATAAGGAGATCGCGCGGCGAGAACTCCGCCCCGTTGGGATAGCGCTGGTTCTCGATGTTGCGCAGGCTGATCAGGTACGTCGCCTGCCGGTTCTGCGCGAGCGAGGCGACGACGACGAGAAGGGCGGCAAAGCCGGCGAAGAGCAGGGGAACGAAGACGATCAAGCCGCGCCAGGCCCACAGACGGCGGACTATGTCGGAAATGGAAATGCCGAATTCCGCATCTGAATTTTCAGTCATGGTCACCTTAACCCAGCATCCTGTTTCACGAATACGATCCGCGGCGGGACAAGCCGCGATGCGGCCCGGGGAACCGGCCGGAGGCGTGCCTCGCCGCCGCCGAAGGCCATCGCGGGCGGCTGCGCCCTGAAACCGGGACCTGCGCCGTCCCGAACCGTCGCGCCCGGCATCGTCCGCGTCATGCGCCAACCCCTTGCGGCCTGCGCCGTGACAGGCAAAAGCCATACAGGGCGGCGCGGCGCACCGTCAACGCTTCGCACCCCGTCCGGCCCACGGATCATAGCCCCGGCATGCGTCGGCGGGACGGCGGCTTCACCGGCCGGGCTTCGCCGGCGGCCCGTCGCGGCCGAGGTCGGGGATCGCGGGCTTGTCGGCCTCGAACCGCAGGATGGCGGCGGCGCCCGACGCCGGCCCCCGCCGGACCGGGTCCTTCCGGTACTCGGGAACGATATGGGCGAGCAGCTCGACGGCGCGGACCCAGTCCTCCCGCCCGGTGCACAGCTCGATCTCGCCGATGGTCCTGTCGAGAAGCTGGCGGTCGATGATGCGCGGCGAGGCGACGACGTAGCCTTCCTCGGTGCGCCCGTCCGGCACCTCGGAGGGATCGAACAGCTCCTCGAACAGCTTCTCGCCGGGGCGCAGCCCGGTGAAGACGATGTCGATGTCGATATAGGGCTTGAAGCCGGCGAGCTGGATCATCCGCTCGGCCAGGTCGACGATGCGGACCGGCTTGCCCATGTCGAGCACCATGATCTTGCCGCGTCCGGTCTTGCTGGTCGAGGCATGCGCCGAGGCGTGCAGCACCAGCCGCACCGCCTCGGGGATGGTCATGAAGTAGCGCACGATCTGCGGATGCGTCACCGTCACCGGCCCGCCGGCGGCGATCTGCTCCTGGAAGCGCGGCACCACCGAGCCGTTGGAGCCGAGGACGTTGCCGAAGCGCACCGTCTTGAAGCGCGTGAACTCCGACTTGATGTCGAGCGCCTGGCAATAGGCCTCCGCCGCCCGCTTGGTCGCGCCCATGATGTTGGTGGGGTTCACCGCCTTGTCGGTCGAGATCATGACGAAGGTCGAGGCACGGTTGGCCAGCGCGGCGTCGGCCACGTTGCGCGTGCCGAGGAGATTGGTCTTCATCGCCTCCAGCGGGTTCGCCTCCACCATCGGGACGTGCTTGAGCGCCGCGGCGTGAAAGACGAGCTCCGGCTTGAACTCGGCGAAGATGTCGGCGATGCGCCGTGCGTCGCGCACGTCGACGATGCGCGGCACGAGGTCGAGCTCGGGATGGGCGCCGCGCAGCTCGGTCTCCAGCCGGTAGAGCAGGAACTCGGAATTGTCGACGACGATAAGCCTGCTCGGCTGCAGGCCGGCGATCTGGCGGCACAGCTCGGAGCCGATGGAGCCGCCGGCGCCGGTGGCGATCACCACCTTGTCCTCGACCAGCCGCGCCACGCCGTCGAGGTCGGCGTTCACCTCGGGCCGCTCCAGAAGGTCGGCCAGCTCGATCGGCCGCGGCTCCAGCAGCTGCTCGCTCGTCAGCGCCGAGACCTCGGTGAAGTCGGGGATGCGCGACACCTTTATCGAGCAGGCGTTGCCGCGCCCGACGATGTGGGCGAGCCGCTGCCGCGAGGGCGACACCTCCGTCACCACCAGCTCGCTGACGATGCGCCCGCCCTGCCCCAGCTTGGTCAGCACGTGCTCGAGATGGTCGAGGTCGCCCAGCACCCGCACGCCCTGGATCGTCCGGCCGAGGTTGATCTGCGAATCGTCGATGATGCCGACGATCGAGAACGCCTGGCTGCGGCGCGCGGCCCGGATGAAGCTCTCGGCCCTGTCGGAAAGCCCGCACAGGAGCACCGTCGGCGCGCGCCGCCTGTCGTCGCGCGACCGCCGGCTGCGCCCGTTCAGGCGCTCCTGGGCGATGCGGTAGAGAACGCGCGCGCCCGCCATCGTCGCCACCAGGTAGATCAGCGTCAGGACCGGCACGGAGCGCGGCACGTTCTCGCCGCGCGTCAGCAGGAAGGCCGCGAGCGTGTAGATGACCACCGCTGCGACAGCGCCCCTCAGGATCGTCAGCATGTCGGGGATCGACGCATAGCGCCAGGAACTGCGATAGGGCGCGAAGATGAGGAACGCGACCAGCGCCGCCGCGAGGAAGCCGAGGAGCTTCTCCTCGATTCCCGGCACCCGGGGCACCAGCGGATAGCCGTAGACGGTCAGGTAGGCGCCGACGAAGGCGCATGCCGCTCCGAAAAGGTCGAAACCAAGGCTTATCAGGTTCCGCAGGGCCTGATGCGCGCGAAAGAGGCTGTTAGGCTGCATTGCAGGTGCTGCTTGTTGCGGTCATTTCCATCGGGGCGGACACCACATCTAGTATGGAACTATGATCCCACCCGCAACCGTAAACCCCTGTGCCAGACAATACCCACAATTGATCTCGCGGCAAGCATTGATCCGGGCGCATCCGTGTCGGCTTTGTCTTTTTGCGTTGCACAATCAGGGTCGGCGGGCGAATAGAAGAAGCATGAGCTCCGCGGCCCTCAGCATACTCGTCATCGATGACAACCGCATTCGCGCGGCGGTCATCGAGGAAGGGCTGCGCGAGGCGGGGCACGACCACGTCTTCGTCGTCCACGACATGACCGGGATAGCCCGGCGCATCGCCGAGGTCGAGCCCGACGTCATCGTCATCGATCTCGAGAACCCGAATCGCGACATGCTGGAAAGCATGTTCCAGCTCTCCCGCGCCGTGAAGCGGCCGATCGCCATGTTCGTCGACCGCTCCGACAGCGCCTCGATCGAGGCGGCGGTGGACGCCGGCGTCTCCGCCTACGTGATCGACGGGCTGCGCAAGGAGCGCGTCAAGCCGATCCTCGACATGGCCATAAGCCGGTTCAACGCCTTCTCGCGCATGGCGCGCGAGCTCGAGGAGGCGCGCACCGAGCTGGAGAACCGCCGGCTGATCGAGCGGGCCAAAGGCCTGATCATGGCGTCGCGCGGCCTCTCCGAGGAGGCCGCCTACGCCCTGCTGCGCAGGACGGCGATGAACCAGAACCGCAAGATCGCCGAGATCGCGCAGAGCCTGATCACCGCGGCGGGCCTGCTGGGGCCGGGAGACGAGACATGAGCGCATGCCACCGCGTCACCGCCGGGTTCCTGCCGCTGCTCGACAGCGCCCTCCTCGTCGCGGCGCGCGAGAAGGGCTTCGACGCGGCGGAAGGCGTCGAGCTCGTGCTGGTGCGCGAGCATTCCTGGGCCAGCATCCGCGACCGGCTCGCCGTCGGGCATTTCGACGTCGCGCACATGCTCGCCCCCATGCCGATCGCGTTCAATCTCGGCCTCGCGCCGCTCGCCGCGCGCACCATCGCGCCGATGGCGCTGGGCCTCGGCGGCAACGCGGTGACGGTGTCGCTGCCGCTCTGGGACGCCATGAAGGACCACGGCGCCGCCCCCGCCTTCTTCGACCCCGCGGCGGCCGGCAACGCCCTTCGCGCGGTGGTCGCGGCGCGCCGCGGCGCGGGGAGGCTGCGCTTTGCCGTCGTCCATCCGCATTCGGGGCACAATTACGAGCTGCGCTACTGGCTCGCCGCCTGCGGAATCGACCCCGAGGAGGACGTCGAGATCGTCGTCGTCCCGCCGCCGCTGATGCCGGACGCGCTGGCGGCCGGGCGGATCGACGGCTACTGCGTCGGGGAACCGTGGAACACGGCCGCGGCGCTCGGCGGCGTGGGGCGGATCGTCACCACCAAGTCGGCGATCTGGCGGTCCAGCCCCGAGAAGGTGCTGGGCGTGTCGGCCGACTGGGCGGAAGCCAATCCCGACGCGCTGGGCGGCCTGCTGCGCGCGCTCTACCGCGCGGCGCACTGGTGCGGCGAGGCCTCGAACCGCGAGGAGCTGGCCGGCCTTCTCGCCCGGCCGGACTATGT
>JAEZXF010000068.1 GCA_023419995.1 Pseudomonadota bacterium
GTGGGGTGCGCCGACGCTGGACCCCGCCGAGCTGGTCGACCGCCGCGCCATGCGCTTCCTGCACAAGGGCGGGGCGTGGAACCACGTCGCCATGAGCCAAGCGATCGCCGCCGCCGGCCTCGAGGAAGGCGACATCTCCAACGAGCGCACCGGCATCATCATGGGCTCGGGCGGCCCGTCGACGAAAACCATCGTCGAGGCGACCGAGATCACCGAGAAGAACAACAGCCCCAAGCGCATCGGCCCGTTCGCCGTGCCGAAGGCGATGTCGTCCACGGCCTCGGCGACGCTCGCCACCTGGTTCAAGATCCACGGCGTCAACTATTCGATCTCGTCGGCCTGCTCGACCTCGGCGCACTGCATCGGCAACGCCTACGAGCTGATCCAGTGGGGCAAGCAGGACATCGTCTTCGCCGGCGGCCACGAGGACCTCGACTGGACCATGTCGAACCTGTTCGACGCGATGGGCGCGATGTCGTCGAAGTTCAACGACCGGCCGGCCGTCGCCTCGCGCGCCTACGACGTCGACCGCGACGGCTTCGTCATCGCCGGCGGCGCCGGGGTGCTGGTGCTGGAGGAACTGGAGCACGCGAAGGCGCGCGGCGCGAATATCTATGCCGAGGTGGTCGGCTACGGCGCGACGTCGGACGGCTACGACATGGTGGCGCCGTCGGGCGAAGGCGCGATCCGCTGCATGCGGCAGGCGCTTTCCACGGTCACCGGCGATGTCGACTACATCAACACCCACGGCACCTCGACGCCGGTCGGCGACTCGAAGGAGATGGGGGCGATCCGCGAGGTGTTCGGCGACAGGCTGCCGGCGATCTCCTCGACCAAGTCGCTGACCGGCCATTCGCTGGGCGCTGCCGGCGTGCAGGAATCGATCTACTCGATCCTGATGATGCAGGGCGGCTTCATCGGCGAAAGCGCCCATATCGAGACCCTCGACCCCGAGTTCGAGGGCATGCCCGTGGTGCGCAAGCGCATCGACGATGCGAAGATCGACACGGTCCTGTCCAACTCGTTCGGCTCCGGCGGCACCAACGCGACGCTGGTGTTCCAGCGCTACCAGGGCTGAGCGGGAGAGCGCGAATGACCGGTCTGATGAAGGGCAAGCGCGGCCTCGTCATGGGCGTCGCCAACGACCATTCGATTGCCTGGGGCATCGCCAAGCAGCTCGCCGACCACGGGGCGGAGCTGGCCTTCACCTATCAGGGCGAGGCCTTCGGCCGGCGCGTCAAGCCGCTGGCCGACCAGGTCGGCGCCAGGCTGGTCGTGCCCTGCGACGTCGAGGATGCGTCGACGGTCGACGCGGCCTTCGAGACGCTGAAGGCCGAATGGGGCAGCATGGACTTCGTCGTCCACGCCATCGGCTTCTCCGACCGCAATGAGCTGAAGGGCCTCTACGCCGACACCAGCCGCGACAACTTCGTCCGCACCATGGTGATCTCCTGCTTCTCGTTCACCGAGGTCGCCCGCGCGGCGGCCGGGCTGATGAACGAGGGCGGCTCGATGCTGACGCTGACCTATGCCGGCTCGGTGCGGGTGATGCCCAACTACAACGTCATGGGCGTGGCCAAGGCGGGGCTGGAGGCCAGCGTGCGCTATCTCGCCAACGACTACGGGCCGCGCGGCATCCGCGTCAACGGCCTGTCGGCCGGGCCGGTGCGCACGCTCGCCGGGGCGGGCATCTCCGACGCGCGGCTGATGTACTCGTTCCAGCAGCGCAACTCGCCGCTGCGGCGCACCGTGTCGGCCGACGATGTCGGGCGCTCGGCGCTCTATCTCCTCAGCGACCTGTCGTCCGGCGTCACCGGCGAGATCCACTACGTCGATTCCGGCTACCACATCGTGTCGATGCCGACGCTGGACGAACTGAAGCGCACGGACGAGGGCTGACCGCCGCCCTCCCCGCGTTTGCGGAGAATTGTATCCATCGCTAGAAGCGGTTCTTAAGAACTCTCGTATATTCCCTGAGCGGGGGCAAGGGACGCGGGCATGAACGACAGCGGGAGCACTCCGGCGCGAAGCAGGGCCTTCAGGCTCATCACCATCGCGGCCTCAGGGCTGGGCAGCTTCGTTCTTTGCCTTTGGGTCCTCCGCTCGGGCTTCGGCAGCGACATCGTCGGGCTTCCGGCCGAGGTGGTCGGCGGCATGATCGCGGGGCTGTGCGCGCTCGCCGCGTCGGCGGCCGCCATGTCCTTCTTCGCCGGCGTCGACGAATCCGCCTCCTACGTCTATCGCGAGACCCAGATCGACAAGCTGACGGGCCTGCACGCGCGCACCGCCATGGGCGGCAAGATCGCCGAGGCCGCCTCCTCGACGATCCGCACCGGCAGGCCGGTGTTCCTGCTCGACATCGACATCGACCGCTTCCGGCAGATCAACGATTCGATCGGCTACAGCCAGGCCGACCAGCTGGTGCGGGCGTTCGCGGCGCGGCTGAAGGAGATCCTGCCGCCCGGCACCCAGATCGGCCGGATCGCGGCGAGCGAGTTCGCGGTGCTGGTTCCCGACATGCCGCAGCTCGGCCCAGTGAACGAGCTGGTCGAGGAGCTGATCGGCAAGCTGACGCAGCCCTTCCTGCTTCCCTCGCACCAGCAGTCGGTCAACCTGTCGGTCGGCATCGTCGCCATGCCGAAGGACGGCGTCGACCCGGTGATGCTTCTGCGCCGCTCCAACCTCGCGCTCCAGCACGCAAGGGCCGGCGGCATCGGCAACTGGGCCGTGTTCCACGAGCAGATGGGCCGGGTCGCCGAGTACCGCCAGTGGATCGAGTCCGAGCTGCACGGCGCGTTCAAGCGCGGCGACTTCGAGCTGCACTACCAGCCGCAGCTCGACCTCGCCTCCGGCCGTACGGTGGGGTACGAGGCCCTGGTGCGCTGGCGCCATCCCGAGCGGGGCATGATCCCGCCCGGCGAGTTCGTGCCCGTCGCCGAGGAGACGGGCATGATCGGCCCGATCGGCGAATGGGTGCTGCGCAAGGCGTGCGAGGACGCGCGCTTCCTGCCGCAGGACTGCTTCGTCGCCGTCAACATCTCGCCCGTGCAGTTCATGACGCGGGATTTTCTCGCGCTGGTGCGCGAGATCATCGCCGCCACCGGCATCGACCCGAAGCGGCTCGAGCTTGAGGTGACCGAAACGGCGATGATGCAGGACCGCGAGCATGCCGCCCACATCCTGGAGGAGCTGTCGCGCATGGGCATCTCGGTCGCCGTCGACGATTTCGGCACCGGCTACTCGAACCTGTCCTATCTCGTCGACTTCTCGTTCAAGAAGCTGAAGATCGACCAGTCCTTCGTCCGGCGGCTGGAGACGGATGCCAGCTCCGGCGCCGTGGTGTCGACCATCGTCGGCCTGTCGCGGGCGCTGGGCGTCAACACCATCGCCGAGGGCGTCGAGACCGAGCACCAGGCGACGCTGCTCAAGGCGGCGGGCTGCCAGGTGGTGCAGGGCTACCTGTTCGGCAAGCCGGGCCCGCTGACTATCAAGGACTTCCAGGAGCCGGAGCAGGCCGCCGCCACCGCCCACTGACGCCGGCCAAGGCGCCGCCTGACCGCCACGCTCACTCGGCGGGCGCGATGCGCAGGATCTGCCCCCTGCTCTCGTCGGTGGCGACGTAGAGCGCGCCGTCCGGCCCCTGCGCCACGTCGCGGATGCGCAGACTGAGGGATTCGAGCAGCCTTTCCTCGCCGGTGACCTTTTCGCCGTCGAGCGACAGCCGGACCAGCGCCGTCGAGGCGAGGCCGCCGACGAACAGGTCGCCCTGCCAGCCCGGAAACGCGTCGCCGGAATAGAACAGCATCCCCGACGGCGCGATCACCGGCGTCCAGCTGTAGATCGCGTCGACCATGCCCTCGGCCGAGGTCAGCCCGTCGCCGATGGTGAAGCCCGAATACTCGACGCCCAGCGTGACGATCGGCCAGCCGTAGTTGGCGCCCGGCGCGATGACGTTCAGCTCGTCGCCACCGCGCGGACCGTGCTCGATCTCCCACAGCACGCCGGTCTCGGGATGCAGCGCCGCCGCCTGCACGTTGCGCACGCCATAGGCCCAGACCTCCGGCAGCGCCCCGTCCCAGCCGACGAAGGGATTGTCGTCGGGCACGCCGCCGTCGGGGCGGATGCGCACGATCTTGCCGATATGCGTGCCGAGGTTCTGCGCCTCGCCGCGATAGGCCGAGGACTGGCGGTCACCGAGGGTGACGAAGAGGTTGCCGGCGCGGTCGAAGACCAGCCGCGAGCCGAAATGGCCGGTGCTGTCGACCTTGGGCTTCTGGCGGAAGATCACCTCGACGTCCTCCAGCCCCGCGTTGCCGGCGCCGAGGACGCCGCGCGCCACCGCCGTGCCGTTGCCGCCGTCGCCGGCCTCCGAGAAGGAGAGGTATACGAGCCGGTTGGACGGGAAGTCGGGATCGAGCGCTACGTCGAGCAGGCCGCCCTGGCCGCGCGCGTCCACCACCGGCACGCCGGCGAGCGGCGGGGACAGCGTGCCGTCCGCCGCGACGTGGCGCAGGCTTCCGGCGCGCTCGGTCACCAGCAGGCCGCCATCGGGCAGGAATGCGAGCGCCCAGGGATGCGACAGCCCCTCCACATGGGTGGTGACATGGACCGTGCCCGCCCCTTCCGTGGCGTGGGTCTCGTCGACCGCGCCGGCGCAACCGGCGCCCGCCAGCAGCATGGGAATGGTCGCGCCGAAAAGAAAAGCTTGTCGAAGCATGCCGTCGAACCTTCCTGTCTTGATATCCGGATAAACCGGTGATCTAAGGCTTCCTACACGGAAACGTTGCATGCTCGCGAATTCGTGATTGCAGGAGGAAGGTTGTTCGCCTGCGATCAATTGCGGGGTGCGACGCAGTGTCAGTTCGCATTTTTATACAACCTCTCTATCACAGCGTGCAGGGAGACGGTCGGTTAACCTGTGTTTAATGACGCAAGGTTAACTTGATCGAATCGCATGGCGGCTCAGGCGCAGCCGTGCGGAGGGCGCGCGTGACTTCGTTCCCGGCATCCCGCAGAGCGAGATGCCGGTCTTTCGGTGCAAAGCCTTACGCGACGGGGGTGGCTGGCGTGAGCACGGGTGGACAGACCATACACGCGACGGAGCGCCCCGAGCACTCCACCGGCCGGCCGGATGCGGCCACGACCGTCGTCCTGACGATGCGTCAGCTCGGCGTGCCGGGCCTGCCGCGCAACTACGAGCTCTTCTACGAGGCCGTCACCGCCGGGCGGCGCGATCTCGTCGACGCGCTGTCGGAGCTCGGCTCGCGGCCGACGCAGAAGCAGCTCGACGACCTCGCCGTGCGCTTCCAGACGCGCGGCGACACGGCCGCGGTCGAGGAAGCCCATTCCCGGATCATCACCAAGCTCAGCGAGATCATCGGCCTGCTCAAGAAGGAGCGGGTGTCGATGGAGACCTACGGCAAGATCCTCGGCGAGACGTCGAGCGGGCTCGCCGGGCCGCAGCCGCTGTCGCGCGAGTTCCTCGAGAAGATCATCTCCGTCACCGCCACCGCGACCAAGAGCTCGCTGGCCAGCCAGAACCAGATCGTCTCGTCGATCGGCGACAAGTCGGGCGAGCTGCAGCGGGTCAGGCTGCAGCTCGAGGAATACAAGCGCCTCGCCGACACCGATCCGCTGACGCAGCTCGCCAACCGGCGCGCCTTCGACCGCGCGCTGGCCGCGATCTACGACAACAACCGCAACGTCGTGTTCAGCGCGCTGATCCTGGCCGACATCGACCGCTTCAAGACGGTCAACGACCGCTTCGGCCACCCGATCGGCGACCGCATCATCCAGATCGTCGCCGGGCTGATCCGCTCCACCGTCAAGGACGACGCGATCGTCGCCCGCACCGGCGGCGAGGAATTCGCCATCATCCTCGAGGGCTCGGGCGAGGACGCCACCTTCCGCATCGCCGAGGAGGTGCGGCAGGCGGTGATGGAGGCGCCGTTCATCAACGTCGCCAAGGGCACCAACTACGGCCCGATCACCGTGTCGCTCGGCATCTGCATGGCCACGCAGGCGCAGAACCCCGACGACCTCTACGCCAAGGCCGACCGCGCGCTCTACGCCTCGAAGGCGGACGGCCGCAACCGCGCCACGCGCTTTTCCTCCCTCTCGGAAGGCAACTTCGTCAAGAACTGGCTGCTCTACCGCCGCGAGTGAGCCCGTCTCGCCTGCCGGGCCCGCGTCACTTGCGCGGGCGCTGCTCGGCGATCAGCATCAGGCCGTGCGGATCGACGATCGTCACCTTCTGGCGGCCGCTGCTGACGATGTGCTTGTCCTCCCAGCCGCTCATCAGCCGGCTGACCGTGTGCAGCGTGGTGCCGGTCATCTCGGCAATGTCCTGGCGGGTGATGGGGAAGTCGATCTCGATGCCCTCGGCCGTCTTGCGCCCGGCCTGGTGCGCCAGCCGCAGCAGCGCATGCGCCACGCGCTGCTCGACCTGCGAGGTCACCATCTCCAGCATGCGGGTGTGGGTTTCCTGGAGCCACTTGCCGATGGTGCGGTAGGTGCTCGTCCCGAAGCTGGGGAAGCGCCGCGACAGATCGGCCCAGGCGCTGTTCGGCCACGAGATGACGACGCAGTCGACGGCAGCGATGGCGGTGGCGGGATAGGTCGTGCGCGCCATGGCCACGGCGAGCCCGAACATCTCGCCGGCGTTGATGTAGCGCGAGATGATCTGCTCGCCCTCGGGCGTCATGCGCACGACGCGCACGTGGCCGTCAAGCAGCAGGAAGAAGGAGGTCGCCTCGGCGTCCTGCGCGAAGACCACGCTTTCGCGGGGATAGCGCGACGAGCGGGCCAGCTCCAGCACCCGGTCGAGATCGTCGGGCTGCAATCCCTCGAACGGAGGCAGGCCGGCGATCACGGTTCGGTCGAGGATCGGCACGTGGTCTGTCTCCCTGCAGGCGCCGCGAGAGGCGGCGAGTTCCCCGGCCCCCCGAGAACGGGCCTTGCGGCGCAACGACGCGGCTGCCGTTGTAGCCTTTGTTTGCGCCAGCGCAAATCTTACACAGACTGCGGCAGCTATCTATATGCCAACGGCAGAGGCCGTCCGAAGACTGAAGGAAAGAACCATGAAGAGACTGATGATGCTGGCCGCCGCGGCGGTCGTCGCTCTGGCCGGTGCGGCTGGCGCCGCCGAGCACGAGATCAAGATGCTCAACAAGGGCGAGAAGGGTGCGATGGTGTTCGAGCCCGACTTCCTCAAGGTCGAGCCGGGCGACACGATCAAGTTCGTCGCCACCGACAAGGGCCACAATGCCGAGTCGATCAAGGGCATGCTGCCGGAAGGCGCGGCCACCTTCAAAGGCAAGGTCAACGAGGAGATCGTCTACACGGTCGAGAAGGAAGGCGTCTACGGCATCAAGTGCACGCCGCACTACGCCATGGGCATGGTCATGCTGGTCGTGGCCGGCGAGCCGGTCAACGCCGACGAGGCCAAGACCGTCAAGCATCCCGGCAAGGCCAAGAACCACTTCGCCGCCCTGTTCGAGCAGATGGGGCAGTAAGGCGACAGACGGGCGGACGGGGCGCGCCGGGGCGGGCGCGTCCCCCCGCTCGTCGGACAGCATGCGGGGAAAAGGGCATGGAGCCTGATCGCGATGCCGTGGAGGTGCTGCGCGCGGAATACGAGCGTTGCCACCCGGACGACACGTTCGAGGCGCTGACGCGGCGCGCGGCCTTCTCCAAGGAGGACAGGCGCCTCCTCGAGGACTGGCGCGCCGCCATCCGCGCCATCCTGGCCGCGCCTCCGCGCGGCTGACACCGCACCCCACGCACGGAAACGGCCCGGCGCTCGCGCGCGCCGGGCC
>JAEZXF010000086.1 GCA_023419995.1 Pseudomonadota bacterium
CGTTCGCGGCCCGCGCCGTCCCATCTTCCGAGAAGAGCGAGCCCTCATGACCGTGTCCGACACGATCGCGCGCTGGCGCTACCGCGCCGTGCCAGACCATCTGCTGGGTGAGATCCTCACCAAGCGCTGGGTCGACAACGCGATTCCCGTCCTCATCCTGCTGATCGTGATCGCCGTGTTCGGCACCCTGATCCCGGATTTCTTCGGCGCGGCCAGCGTGTCCAACCTGATGCGCCAGTGGGGCGAGTTCGGCCTGATCGTCATGGCGCTGATGATCGTGATGGTGGCCGGCGGCATCGACCTCAGCGTCGGCTCCACCTTCGCGCTCGGCAACATCGTGGCGCTGGCGCTGATCAGCGTCGCCGAGTGGTCGGTTCCGGCGGTGGTGGTGGCGACGCTCGCCTGCGGCGCGGCGGTCGGGCTGGTGAACGGCCTGCTGGTCGGCTATCTCAGGCTTCGCGCCTTCCTGACCACGCTGGTGACGCTGATCATCGTGCGCGCCATCGTCGACATGCTGCTGCTCAAGTACTCGGTGTCGATCGCGGCGGCCTTTCCGGATTCCGACCTGTGGTACTATTTCGGCGAGGGCTTCCTGCTCGGCATGCCGTTCAGCGTCGTGGTGACGGTGTCGCTGGCCGTCATCATCCACGTCATGCTCAGCCGCAGCCGCGCGGGCTGGTATGTCCTGGCCGTCGGCGGCTCGCGCCGCTCGGCGCACAATGTCGGCATCCCCGTGCGCCGCGTCATCTGCTCGACCTATGTCGTCTCCGGGACGCTGTCGGCCCTTGCCGGCCTGCTCTTCGCCTCGCGCCTCGGCGGCGCGGGCGCCGACACCGGCATCGGCCTCGAGATCGCGGCGCTCACCGCGGCGGTCCTCGGCGGCAACAGCCTCGGCGGCGGGCGCGGCTCGGCCGCCAAGGCGGTGATCGGCTCGATCACCGTGATGATCCTCATCAACAGCCTCGTGCGCCTCGGCGTCACCAGCGGCGCGAACTCGCTGCTGCTCGGCATGGTGCTGCTGGCGGCCGTGGCCATCGACGTGCGCTGGCTGAAGAACCGCCACAAGCTGCTGTCCAAGGTCTACGTCTCGCCGACCTATGCCGACCTGCCGGCCGCGCCGCCGACGAGCGGCGCGTCGCCCTACGCCCTCAACGACCGCCTGCGCCCGGTGGAGAAGATCGGCCTCGACCGGATCGACGGGCCGGAGGACGTCATCCTCGACCAGGACGACAACATCTATGTCGGCAACCGAACCGGCGATATCGTGCGCTTTCTCGCGCCGGACTACGCGCGCCAGGAAGTGTTCGCGCACACCGGCGGGCGGCCGCTCGGCATGGCCTTCGCGCGTGACGGCTCGCTGGTCGTCTGCATCGGCGGCATGGGGCTCTACCGCGTGACGCAGGAGCGCGAGATCGAGAAGCTGACCGACGAGACCAACCGCTCGTGGTTCTCGATCATCGACGATTCGCGCCTGCGGCTCGCCGACGACCTCGACATCGCGCCCGACGGCCGGGTGTTCTTCAGCGAGGCGACGATCCGCTACGACATGCACGACTGGCCCGTCGACTGCCTGGAATCGCGCGGCAACGGGCGCATCGTCTGCTACGACCCGGCAAGCCGCACCACCCGCACGGTGCTGAAGAATCTCGTCTTCCCAAACGGCATCTGCATGACGCATGACGGCCAGTCGTTCCTGTTCGCCGAGACCTGGGGCTGCCGCGTCAGCCGCTACTGGTTCGACGGGCCGAAGAAGGGCCGGATCGAGCCCGTCATCGCCGACCTGCCGGGCTATCCCGACAACATCAACCGCGCCTCCGACGGCACCTACTGGCTGGCGCTGGTGGGCATGCGCACGCCGTCGCTCGACCTCGCCATGAAGATGCCGGGCTTCCGCCGGCGCATGGCGCGGCGCACCGCGCCCGACGAGTGGCTCTATCCCAACATCAACACCGGCTGCGTCATCCGCTTCGACGAGACGGGCCGCGTCATCGAGACGCTGTGGGACTTCGGCGGCGAGAACCACCCGATGATCACCTCGATGCGCGAGCACAAGGGGCACCTCTACATCGGCGGCATCTTCAACAACCGCGTCGGCCGGCTCAGGCTCGACGGCGCCGACGCGGGATGGACCGGCTGGTCATCCTATTGGGGGCGGACATGATCGGGGTGCTGGCGCGCGCTTGGGACAACCTTCTGGGACGCGGCGAGGCGGCCGTCACCGTGCCGCCGCTCGACGGCGCGCTGCGGCCCAACCGCCTGCTGGACGAGGCGCGCACGCGCCTGCCGCTGGAGGACGTCGACTGCCTCGCCGTCGCCAGCGGCAGGATCGTCGCCTCCGCCGGCAAGGCGCTGTTCGAGCTGTCGGCGGACGCAGGCTGGCTGCCGCGCGGGCGGTACGAGGCCGACATCGCCGCCATCGCCGCGCTGGGGGCTGACGGCCTGGCGGTGGCGCTCGCCTCCGGCGACATCCTGATCGAGGGCGGGCGGTTCGACGGGCGCCGCGTCGGCGTCGCCGCCGTCTCCTGCATCACGGCGCTCGCCGCGCAGGGGACGGACCTCTTCGTCGCGAACGGCTCCGCCGTGCATTCCGGCGCCGACTGGCAGCGCGACCTGATGATGCGCAGCTCGTCCGGCAGCATCTGGCGCATCGACCTGGAGACGGGGCAGGCGAGCCTCGTCGCCAACGGGCTCGGCTGGCCGGCCGGCCTCGTCGCCGACGGGGAGGGGCTGGTGTTCTCCGAAGCCTGGAAGCACAGGCTGGTGCGCATCGGCCTGTCCGGGACGCCCAGGCCGCAGCATCTCGTCGCCGACTTCCCCGGCTATCCGGGCCGGATCTCCAAGGGGTCCGACGGCTACTGGCTCGCCGTCTTCGCGCCGCGCAGCCAGCTCGTCGAGTTCGTCCTGCGCGAGCCGGCCTACCGCAAGCGGATGATCGCCGAGGTGCCGCGCGAATTCTGGATCGCGCCGACGATGCGCTCGGGCCGCAGCTTCTACGAGCCGCTGCAGGGGGGAGGGGTGAAGCATCTCGGCATGCTGAAGCCGTGGGCGCCGACGATGTCGGCCGGCCTCTGCGTCAGGCTCGACGCCGGCTTCCGGCTGCAATCCAGCCTGCACAGCCGCGCCGACGGCGCCACGCACGGCGTCACCAGCGCGGTCGAGCACGAGGGGCGCGTCTTCGTCGCGGCGCGCGGCGACGGCGTCGTCGTCAGGCTAGACGCCGGGGAACAGGGAGGCGAGGCATGACGCCGATTGTCGAGGTCAGGAACGCGACCAAGGAGTATCGCGGCGTTCCCGCGGTCAGGGACATCTCCTTCACGCTGCAGCGCGGCGAGGTGCATGCGCTGCTCGGGGAGAACGGCGCGGGCAAGTCGACGCTGACGAAGATGATCGCCGGCGTCGTCGCGCCGACCTCCGGCGAGATCTGGGTCGACGGCGCGAGGACGGAGTTCGCCTCGCCCTCCGAGGCGCTCCGGCGCGGCATCGCCATGGTCTATCAGGAGACCAGCCTGGTGCCGTCGCTGACGGTGGCGCAGAACATCTACCTCACCGACGACAAGCACTTCCATCGCCTGCGCGGCATCTACATCGCGGGCCAGCAGTTTCTCCAGTCGCTCAACTTCCATGTCGATCCGACGGCGATGGTCTCCAGCCTCGGCGCCGGTCAGAAGCAGATGGTCGAGATCGCGCGCGCGGTGCACCACAACGCGCAGGTCATCATCTTCGACGAGCCGACGGCGACGCTGACGCCGGAGGAGAAGCACCAGTTCTTCTCGCTGGTCGAGCGGCTGAAGCGGCGCGGCGTGTCGATCATCTTCATCTCCCATGCGCTGGAGGAGGCGCTGCAGATCGCCGACCGCATCACCGTGATGCGCGACGGCGAGCGCGTCGCGACCGACGCGGCCTCGGCCTTCGACCGCGAGAAGATCGTGCGCGCCATGGTCGGGCGCACCCTGACGGGCGAGCTCTACGGCTCGCACAAGGACAGGCAAGTGCGCCGCGGCGGCGAGAAGGTGCTGAGCGTCCAGAACCTGTCGATGGGCAACATGGTGCGCAACACCTCGTTCTCGGTGTTCTCAGGCCAGATCACCGGGGTGTTCGGCCTGATCGGCTCGGGCCGCACCGAGGCGGCCAAGGTGGTGGCCGGCGTGCTCAAGCGCGACTTCTTCCATGGCGGGCAGGTGCGCCTGAACGACCGCCCGGTGCGCTACCGCGTGCCGCGGCCGGCCGTGCGCGACGGCATCATCTACGTCACCGAGGACCGCAAGCTGGAAGGGTTCTTCGAGACCATGTCGATCGCCGAGAACATTCATATCAGCGCCATCGCCGGCGGGCAGACGCGCTCGGCCACGGTGTCGATGAGCGAGATGCGGGCGATCGCCGGCGAGTGGATCTCGGCACTGAACGTGAAGGCGATCAACGCCGACGCCCGCGTCATCGAGCTGTCGGGGGGCAACCAGCAGAAGGTCGTCGTCGCCAAGGCGCTGGTGCAGAAGCCGCGGCTGGTGAGCTTCGACGAGCCGACGCGCGGCGTCGACGTCGGCGCCATCGCCGAGATCCACCAGATGATCAACAAGCTGGCCGACGAGGGCATCGGCGTGATGGTGATCTCCTCCTATCTGCCCGAGATCCTCCAGCTTTCCGACCGGATCCTCGTCTGCCGGCAGGGACGCATCGTCGAGGAGTTCCAGGGCAACAAGGCTGACGAGGAATCCATCATGTATTCGGCGGTGCACTGACGATGCGCGACCTCAGGACCACCCGCCCGGTGCGCGCCGTGCGCACCATCGAGGACGTAGAGGCCATCGAGAGCCTGCCCTATGACGAGCTGGTGACCGCGCGAAATCTCCACGACCTGTTCCTTGCCACGGCGCGGCACGGCGGCGACCGCAAGGCGCTGACGGTGCTGCGCTCGCCCGATGCGGCCGACGTCGGCGCCTCGTTCACCCATAGCGAGCTCCTGGTGGAGGTCACGCGCGCGGCCAACATGTTCCGCGCGCTGGGGCTGGAGCCGGGCAAGGGGGTGGTGGTCTTCCTGGCCCCGACGCTGCCAGAGCTGCCGGCGCTGCTCCTCGGCGCGCAGGTGGCCGGGGTCGCGAGCGCGCTCAACTATCTTCTCAGCCGCGAGGCGATCCTCGACCTGCTCGACGCCGAGGCGGCGACGATCCTCGTCATCCCCGCCCGGCATCTGGACGCGACCTGCTGGGACAAGGCCGAAGGAGCGATGCGCCACGTGCCCAGCCTGCGCCACGTCGTCGTCATCGGCGGCGACGACGATGCGTCCACGGGAACGACGGGCCTCGGCCGCCTGCTGGCCGGCAAAGGCGGCGACGCGCTCGCCTTTGCGCCGTCGCGCGACCGGGACACGGTCTGCGCCCTGTTCCATACCGGCGGCACCACGGGAAGGCCCAAGCTGGTGCAGCTGACGAGCGGCAACCAGATCCACGCGGCCTTCGGCTTCGCGCAGGTGTTCGGCTACGACGAGGACGACACCGTCATCAACGGCTTCCCGTTCTTCCACGTCGGCGGAACCATGACCGTCGGCCTGTCGGTCCTTGCGGCCGGCGGGCACGTGGTCGTCCCGTCGCCCTACGCGCTGCGTCCGCCGCAGGTCGTCGCCGGATACTGGCCGCTGGTCGAGCATTTCAGGGCGACCGTCGTCAGCGGCGTGCCGACCTCGATCTCGGCGCTGGCCGATGTGTGGCGGGACGGCACCGACGTCTCGTCGGTGCGGATGGCCGTCACCGGCGGCTCGGTGCTGCCCGCGGCGGTCGGAAGCCGCTTCGAGGCGACGACCGGCATCCGGCTGTTCGAGACCTACGGCATGACCGAGACCGCGGCCGCCATCGCCTTCAACCCCGGCCGGGGCGAGCCGGTCGCCGGCAGCGTCGGCTTTCGCGCGCCGTTCTCGCAGACGCGCATCGTGCGGCTCGATCCGGCCGATCCGGGCCCGTGCGCGCCCGACGAAAGCGGGCTGGTGCAGGTGAAGGGGCCGCAGGTCTTCCCCGGCTACGTCGACCGGGCGCACGATGCCGGCACGCTGGAGGCGGACGGCTGGCTGACGACGGGCGACATCGGCTATCTCGGGCGGGACGGCAGGCTGGTGCTGACCGGCCGCGAGAAGGACCTGATCGTGCGCAGCGGCCACAACATCGACCCGGCAGCGATCGAGGACGTCGCCAACCGCTTCGACGGTGTGGGGATCAGCGCCGCGGTCGGCATGCCGGACCAGTATGCCGGCGAGGTGCCGGCGCTGTTCGTGGTGCCCGCGGCGGGGCGGACGATCGACATCGAGGCGCTGAAGGCGCATGTGGAGGCCAACATCCACGAGCCGCCGGCCCGCCCGCGCACCGTCCTGGAGATCGATGCGCTGCCGGTGACGGCGGTGGGCAAGATCTTCAAGCCCGGCCTGTGCGACCTCGCCATCCGGGAGAAGGTCCGGCTCGAGCTGGCGCTGGTCGCCGGCGACGATGCGGAGGCGGCGGTCACGGTTTCCCTCGACGACCGCAAGCGAACCGTGGTCGACGTCGAGGTCGGCGGCGCGACCCCGGAGCAGCGCGCGGCGCTGGAGAAGGCGCTGAAGCCGCTGCCGCAGACCTACCGTGTCCGCGCCGCGGCGGCCGAGCGGCGGGACGACGGCGTGCTGCTCTCGTTCGAGGACGGCGTCGCGACCCTCACGCTGAACCGGCCCGACCGGATGAACGCGTGGACGCCGACGATGGAGGCCCAGTTCCGCGAGGCGATAGGCGTGGCCTCGGCCGACGATGAAGTCCGCGCGATCGTCGTCACCGGCGCCGGGCGTGGCTTCTGTGCCGGCGCCGACATGGGCCGGCTGCAGAACAGTGCCGCGGGTAACGCGCCGCTCGCCCCCCCTTCCTCGGGAACCGGCAATTTCGACCAGCGCTACAGCTACCTGCTGGCCGTGCCGAAGCCCCTGATTGCGGGGATCAACGGCGCGGTAGCGGGCGTGGGCCTCTGCATCACGCTGTACTGCGA